>LDWW01000008.1 GCA_001045525.1 Chitinispirillum alkaliphilum
CCCCGGCAGCCGCCCAAATCTTTCTTAATCGCTTTCTCAATATCTTTTACTTTAAATTATACTTTCAAGAACACTTCGACTATCCCGATTCGGAAGTCGGCTCAGTACTAGCGGAAAAGAAAAAACGAAAGACCATCTGTGTTATTCAAAAATTCTACCTGGCTTCTTCAAAAAATTCAAACGGATAATTGACAACCAGCTCCCCTAAACTATCAGGAACAGCCCTGAATCGCCAATCAGAAACACGATTGGCTATTTCCTGCTCAAACTGCCGGTCTCCGATATTTGACTGAATAGTGCGGACATTTGCGACCCTTCCATCTGGCTGGATAGTCAACTCTACTACCATTCGTCCCGATATCTTTTCACCCGACCTTAAATGACGGTTGTATATGAATCTCAGTTCGGGGGAGTGTTCATTTATGACCTGCTTAATAAAGCTTGGCCTGCGATAAGGATTTGCTGCAAGCTCCCTTCGTCTCTGAAGCTCCTGGATTTCAGCCTCACCCATACTGGCGGCATGTTCCATAATTTCCCTTTGCTGACGGGCTTCTCTGGCGGACTCCTGCTCAGCTGCTCTCTCTCCTGTTAAATCAATTGTGCCAATTTTGTTTATCATATCCATAAGAGAATCACTGCTTCCTGTAACCAGATTCTTTCGATCTTCAGAGTCAAGTTGTGCGCGAATGCTGCTGGGAGCAATCATGGAAGAGTATCTCTGAATATTATCCATAAATACCTGATCCTGATATGCCTCAAGCTGCCTGCGGGCTTCTTCAGCGACGGTCTGACGCTGTTCATAAAACTCCCCAAGCATAAGCAGGCGCCGGTTAGCTTTTATTGACCACCTGTTTCCCGGATCATCCTGGATAACGCGCCTGTATTCTATCATAGCCTCTTCGGTCTCACCAAGTTCTTCATGAGAACGAGCTTTGTAATACCTTGCTTCTACAGCAGCCCTCCCCGATGGTCTCTGGCCCAGAAAAATTGACAGCTGTCTGATTGCACTCCTGAAATCCATCAAGCGGTAAAACTCTCTTGCTTTCTCTAAACCAGTGAGGTTGCGGTTTTCAATTTTCCTCCTATGCTCTTCCATTTCCTTGATAAATGCAAGTAGACGCCAGGATATTATCCCACTCTCTGTTCCGGGAAAATCACTGATCACACTCTCATAAAGATTCTTTGCACTCTCGTAGTTATTCAACATCGAGTGACAAAACGCTTTATGAACCATAATTGATGCTCTGATTTCCGGAGCAAGTGGATTTTCCAGTACCTCCCGATAGATTTTTATTGCCTCATTGTACTGTCTGTTTCTTTCCCAAAAATAACCTATCTCGATAATGTTAAAAATCTCATCATCGGCCTGGTAATTCACTATTTCCTTGCCCAGGACTAAGCGGATAAAGTTCACAGTTAATCTGACCGGAGTCCTGTACAGTTCATGCCTCACCGAAACAGGCTCCTCTCTGAACCTTTCTGCAGATGTAAGCGCCTGAATTCTGGCTTCAAGCTCCAGAGCATCCACATCATCATCCCCCTTCTCCATTCGCCTCCGAATAAGCTCATAGCGGGCCACAATTCCAAACGCATTGGAAACATCCTGTCTGGCGGCGATTGAACCCAATAAATACTGCACCTCCTCTAATCTTATGTCAATCAATGCAGCATTGAACACCAGAGTAAAACCCAACAGAAACAATACAGAGAGGATCTTTAGTGCAGTTTTCATAGCTATCACTCAGACGTTGAGGATGGGAGGGATTTTTTCCTGATAATCTGAGTTGGACTGGTTGGCCCAGTTCTGCGATCGATGGCATAACATGAACCATCCATGCTCTTGACATATTTTTTAACTTCCGCTGCAACCTGAATCATCTCAGCGTGTCTGCGGAAAGGTCTGGTCTTGTTGGTAACAACTGCCACACTGATACTCATGAGAGGAAACTTCTGGCGTTCACCCAATCTGTTCACTGATTCGATACACCCGTTTCGCGCATCTGTGCTGTTGTAAAACTGGTATATTCCCCGGTCAAAAGTGGTTATAAAAGCTTTGGCTATTGTCTCCCAGTACTCAAATGGGCACACAATGACAAAATCATCCCCCCCCTCATGACCGACAAACACATTCTTAAGATCTTTACGCTTGGCAACCGTAAGCATACAATCCCTGGTATAGAGAATAGCCTCATCCCCCTTGGTGAAGCCGTATTTATCATTATATGCTTTAAAGTTGTCAAGGTCGCAGTAGAGCACACAAATTTTTTTACCTGATAACAAACACTCATCAATGTAGTTTGCAATAGTAATATTTCCGGGTAAACCGGTAAGGGGGTTGGATCCTTTTGCCTCATCGCGCATTCTTGCCAGCGACACACTCATCTCATTGAAGGAGGAAGCCAGCTGCCCGAACTCATCACTGCCTGTTATGGGTACCCTTATCTCCAGATCCCCTTTAGCAATAAGCTTTGTGGCTTCATTGATCTTACGAAGTGGCAGAAGAATCATCTTTGTGAAAAGAAAAGCAAACCCGATGTGAAGTACCGTAACAAGTATACCAACCAAAAGGCACTGACGGTATAGATACCCCATCTGCTTTGCAATGTCTTTCATTTCAAGTTCGATTCCGGCCACACCGATCATTTCTGATTCGTAGACAAAGGGAATGTAGAGCTGAATCAGACGTTTTTCCCGGTCAACAGAATGGTAGAAAAGCTTGTCTTCAAAACCCTGCCTTGTGATGGCCATGTTGATCATCCGGAGCTCTTCGAGCTCTGCCATTTCCCGCTGTGTCAAAACATTGTCATCAACCTCAACGTATATCTTGCCCGCTTCGCTGAACAGGGTTAGTTTGTTGATGTCAAGCATACCCGATTCTTTGAGGATGTTGTTGATATTTGTACTGCTCAGAGCTCCCCTGTCACCGAGAATATTGTCTATGCGGTACTTTAAACTGGATGCTGTGTGTTGACTGCTAAGGATGGCGTTCTCAGCTATGAGATCAAGCTGATTTTCAAATACCATTAAAATAAATATCGATACATTCAATACTGTAAGAAAGATGTAGATTACTGTAGCTCTGAAAAATACAGACCGGGTTTTCAAACCTGCCATTTCGTTTTCCTCTGTTGTAATCCTGTCAGAATTATTAAAGAAAATCTTTTCACATTCACTGATATTGCTCCTGAGGCTCCTTAACCTTTACACAATCCTGGGAATACTCGTTAAGCTTGTTGCGTAAAGTCCTTATCGAAATACCAAGCATCTCTGAGGCCCGGGTACGGTTCTGCTGACACTCCTCGAGAGTCTTATAGATAAGCATCTTTTCTGCCTCTGCAATGGTGATCCCAGCAGCTATACCATTTTGAGATTTGGTGCAAAATGATTCTGTTGGTACTTTAAATGATTGGGGGTTTATTGCACCTGTGCGGGTGAGAACAACAGCCCTTTCAACAGCGTTTTCAAGCTCCCTTATGTTACCGGGCCAATTATATGAAACAAGAGCTTCTATACACCCATTTTCAAGGCCCTCTACACTGAACCCGTTTTCATCATTGTATTTGTCGATAAAATGCCTGACAAGCTGTTCGATGTCGTCTTTGCGCTCTCTGAGGGGAGGAATATGAATGTGAAATACATTGAGCCGGTAAAACAGATCTTCCCTGAAAGTACCCTCATTTACCATCTCCTGTAAATTCCGGTTTGTGGTTGCGACGATTCGCACATCCACCTCCACGGTGTTGTCTCCCCCGACTTTCTGGATTTCCCGCTCCTGAAGTACACGCAGAAGTTTTGCCTGAGCAGTCATGGGCATCTCCCCGATCTCATCAAGAAGAAGTGTTCCCCCGGAGGCGGTTTCAAACTTTCCTGCTTTGCGGGTAATAGCGCCGGTGAAAGCGCCTTTCTCATGTCCGAAAAGCTCTGATTCGATAAGGCCTTCAGGAAGTGCCGCACAATTGATTTTAACGAAAGGTCCATGACTCCGGGGGCTTTGATAATGGATTGATCGCGCTACAAGCTCTTTTCCCGTTCCGGATTCACCCGTGATAAGAACCGTGGATCGGCTTTCGGCTATTGCTTTAACAGTCTGACGCATTGTCTCTATGCAGTTTGTCGACCCCAAGTATTGCCATTTACTTCTAAGCGCATTTTTCAACTGCACATTTTCCTTCTGCAGAGAGCGGTATTCAAGTGATCTCTGTACTGTCAGCTCAAGCTCTCTTATGAGATTGTCTGATTTCTGGAGAAAATCATAAGCACCCTTTTTCATCGCATCAACAGCTGTATCTATAGCACCGTATGCAGTGATGATAAGAAATGGTACATCTTTGTCAATCTGACGAACCCGTTCCAGCAGTTCAATTCCGCTCATTCCCGGCATTTTCATATCGGATATGACAAGATCAAACTTTCCGTTTTCAAAAACATTCAACGCTCCGGGACCGTTTACAGCAGCAGTAATGTCATACCCCTGACGACGAAGAGTCTCGACTATAGATTCCCTGAACAACTCGTTATCATCGACTACCAATATCTTTTTTTCCATTAATACTTTATCCCTGAATTTTCACTCTTTTAAAAAAGGTATAAACACCTTTACAACCGTACCATTGTCAACTGTGGTTTTCAAATCTATATGACCGGAGTGTGACTCAATGATCTTTTTCACTATAGCCAGACCTAGTCCGGTTCCATTCTCCTTTGTTGTAAAAAAAGGATCGAAAATTTTACGGGCAATATCCTTCTCCATACCGATACCCGTATCGGTAATCGAAAAACCCACATACCCAGCATTATTTCTCTTTCCCCTTTGGAGTGCAACTTTCAGTGTACCTCCATTTTCCATTGCCTGAACAGCATTGAGGCAGAGGTTCATAATTGCCTGACTCATTTTTTCCGGATCAGCAAGAACAAACAGTTTCTCCTCTCTGTGGAGATCCTTGACTACTTCAATATTTGCACCCAGTCTCTCGATCTCGATCTCTGTAAAGTCAACAATTTCCTCCAGCAGAGTACCCAGATCAAGTTTGCAAAATTCAGTTGTTACAGGACGGGTATACACAAGAAGGTTTGATACGATTTTGTTTAGTTTTGATAAACCGTCAGTAATCTTGCCTAACGTTCTTATTCTGGGATCTCCGGGTTCAAGATCCCTTTCAAGAAGCCCGGCCCAAACTCCCATTGCTCCAAGTGGGTTGCGAATTTCGTGAGCAACTGTAGCAGACATCTCTCCAAGAGCAGCCATGGTTCTTGATTGCTGCATCTCCTTTTCCATTGCCTTGATTCTTGATATATCACTGAATATCTCCACCGCCCCAAGCTTGTTACCTTTTCGGTCTTTCAATATGGCGGTCTGATAAGACACCGGTACAGGATGCCCGTCTTTATGCCAAAAAACGCGTTCGTCCCGTATTTGCCCTTTTTCTGTCTCAAGAGTGTTGAGCAAGGCTGTTTCAGCCTGATCCGATGCAATGAATACGTCCCTGTAATCCCTGAATAATACCTCCTCAGGATCATAACCGGTGATCTGTGATGCTGCACGGTTGAACTGTGTAATGGCCCCGGAGACATCTATTCCGATTACGCCGTTGTCCATACTTTCAAGTATACTGCTCAGGTAGGTCTGTATCTCCTCCTGCTTTGCAAGACTTCCGGCAAGCTCATTGTTTTTGTTTTCCAGTTCGATATTGACTTTTTTGAAATCCTGCTGCATTGCAGAATATGCAAGACTGAGTTTTTCCGCCCGCACCTGAAATTCTGTAAATGCCTTGTGAAGATTCTCATACACTTCAACAGAAAGAGCTTCTTCATTTGCCGGAACCGACTTCATTAACCATCTCCGTTATTTTTTTTGTAAAGTTTTTCCAGGTAACCCTTAAGCTTGTCCTCTCCATCGAGAAACTCCTTTATCACCCTTTCCATTTCCCCAAGCAGCTCTTCCAGCTGATCCGCTTCACTGCTGCCGGAGTAGAGCTCTTTTCTGCTCTGCCATAAATCTATCTCCCTGGCTACGGAAGAGCGCTCCTTTTGGATCTCCTCCAGAAGCCTGGTTTTAGCCTCAAGACCACCAACAAGACCCGACACATCTCCTCTGGAGAGTACAAGACGACTCATCAACCCCCTGACATTATCACGCAGCTCACTGTAAAGGGACAACTGCCGGGTAAAGGATTCGATAAGCTTTTTCAATGTTAATTTATCACTGTTTTCCATATATCTAATTCTATGATGAGCGACTACTATAGTCAATTCCTTTTTGCTCTCTCCAAAACTGCTCTGTGTTCGTATTCCCAAACCGTATCCTCAAGTTTCCACTGAGCCTGACGAGCCCAGTAATCATCCGGAAAACGCTCGATAACATCTCTGTATTTGGCAATTGCTTCTTCAAACCTTCGCTGGTTCTTCAAAACATTTCCTATCTGAAACACCCCCCACGCAGTCTCATGAAAAGAAGGATACTTTCTGGTAACTCTCTGGTAAAGCGCCAGTGCCTGCTCAAAGTTACCTTCCCTGAAATGTAAATCTGCCATTTTGTAATATGAATCGGGTACTCTCAGATAAACATCATTGCTCTCGCCGGTCTGAATCGCGGCGTTGTAGGAGTTGATGGCACGGCTGAAATTGCCCAGAGTGCTGTATACTTCACCCAGCTTAAAATTAACCGCGACTATATCAGAGGGCTTTGAACTGAGTGAAATTGAGCGGGTATATGCATCAACAGCTCTCCTTTTATCCACCATATGAACATAGGCATCACCAAGCCTCTCATAGGCCATGGGCGTCCAGTCATGTGTGCGGTATTTTTGAATAAACTGCCGCCATAAACGCTCTGCGGTTTCATAATCACTGCGCTCCTGAATCGACATAGTCTTTAAGAACAGACTCTTTGGCGCAAATTGGTGATTGGGAAAACGTTCCAGAAACTGTTCAAACTGATTTTTGGAGTCGTTAAACAGCCGAAGTTTGTAATAGCAGACTCCGATATTATAAATACAATTTGCCGCGATTGTACCAGTAGGGTTCTCCAGAAGGATTCTTCTGAATTCGGTTACTGCACCATCAAAATCACCAGCCTTAAAAAGCCTGATTCCTCCAAGCAGCTTCTGCCCGACATCTGTCAATGTGTCTACGGTCATCATGGAGAGAAGTGAATCTATTCTGATCTCTATAGGGGTATAGCGCTGAGAATCAACAACTTCAATATTCTGCGCAACATCTGCCGGTACATGCGCTTTGAGCCTTTCCAGAAGTTCCCTTGCCCTTTCTTTCATCTCCTGATCTTCTGATCTGGTAATAAAAGTATTAAGATGCCTGATTGCATCAGAATAATTTTCCTTTTCACCGAAAATCTCTCCAAGGTGATAATGTGCCCTGTATCCCTTCTCCCGATAGGCGACGGATCTCTGGAAATTTATTCTGGCCATACGGTTCTGACCATTATGTCTGCGTATCAGACCTGCATAATAGTAAGCTCCGGGATGTCCGGGATTGATTTTTAAAAGTGCACGGATCTCCTCTATTGCCTTTTCAAACTCCTCATCATTGTAGAGGTTTTTAACCCTCTCAAACATCTCTGCGACCCTGGGGTCCTCTTCTTCCTGCTTTTTTTCAATCACAACTTCAGTTTCTTCTGTCTCTTGAGATTCATCCTCCCGGGCTACTTCAGGAGCCTCTTCAGCAACGGCCGGTTGCGTCTCCTCCCGCCTTTGCCTGACTCCACCACCGCTCATCTGACCGATAAGATTATCTATAGCACCCTGAATGCTGTCCCGCTGTGCGGGATCTGCAGATTGCAAATACTGCTGCAACTCCATAACAGCTCTCTGATACTGTCCGTCAGATTCGTAGGCGGCAGCAAGCATACCGTGAGCTCTTCCCCAGCCGGGATTGTATTTCAATGCCTCCCTGAGGTAGTAAACAACCAGTCTGGGGTTTTCACGTTTCTGATATATTTCTGCAAGATGCATATAGGCATTATGGTTATCCGGATAAGCAGCGAGAACCTTCCGAAATTCATCTATTGCAAAATCAAGTTTGTTTTCGTTCTTGTATTTTACACCCAGCCTGTAATGTATGTAATCCACAGAACCTGCACAGAGATCAAATACACCGAGCAAAACAAACAGTAAAACAAACTTTGACCTTATCTGCCTTCTCATATATGTCCTTCCTCCGCTCCCCGTGAAATTGCTTCTCTGCAGGTTTTCCCCCAAAGATAGTACTTAAAATTACTGTAAGCTAAAGCAGATCACAAATTTCACACATCTTTGACAATAAAATCGTGAGTAAAACCTTACTCTCCCAGCTGAAAAATGATATTTCTGCAAATATCCTTTATTTCCCGCTCTTTACAACCCATTCTGATTAACACCCTGGGATAAACCTTCGACGCTCTGATCATCGGATTCTTACTCTTTAAGATCAACTCCTCCAGCGCCATGCTCCTTTTTCCCAATATCCTGGCCTTTTTATCCCCTTGAGTTACTTCATATTTCAACATCTCATATCTTGTTTTATGCTCTTCTTCTGCCAAAATACCCAATTCGTTCATAAAATCACGAACAAATCCGTACAACTCAGTTTTCTTTGCCGATAAACCATTCAGAACTTCGGTTAGTTCCTTCCTTGTGTTTTCAAGCTCCTTTGTCCATTTTATCTTGTTTTCTATATCCAGGACCGTTCTTGTCTCAGCACTGCTGCCAATAGTCTTTGCATCAATGCCGGAAGCCGCCTGAACATTGCCGCCCACTACCGTTGTGGCCCTGACCATCCCAAGTGCAGAAATGGAAGAGTGAAGTATATGCTCCAGCACTGTACAATCACCCCCTACCCTCACGGTGAAACCTGACAAATACCTCACCTTCAAATCACCCTTGCACTCAAGAACCCCCGATCCCGCCCCCGCGGCTCCACCCTTGATTTCAATCGATCCGCCACATTTTATTTCACCACCTTCAACTTCTCCTTCAACCAAAACCGAGCCGCTTGTCTCTATCTTAAAACCCGCTTTGAGTGTACCATTGACCCTCAGATCACCGGTTATTGCAATGTTGCCGGTTTTGTAATCGATATCTCCGTTTATCTCTTTTTGTCTTTTTACCTCAATTACACCATGTTCGATCGACAGATACCCATCGGCAGATGAAAGCAGGAGATTGGAGTCATTTTCACTCTTAACCGTACCAGCCCCATATTTCAGAGCCACATCTTTTACCGGGGCTGCGGGTATGGTTTTTCCAAAGACTGTGAGTCCATCGGTTCCGGGCACCGGAGGCACCCTTTTGGCAAGGGGGGCACCTTTTTTGACATTTATAATCAGGCGCAGGCTCTTGAGATCAACTTTCCCGCTCTCAAGCTCCTGGGGTCTGCCAACAGCTGAGAAATCAACCAGAAACTCGATTCGAGCCGGTTTGCCAGCCCTGGGTGGATCCCCTTTGGCAATTTCAACATACCTGTCATAAATACACCCCGTGAGTATATTTTTAATGATTTTTTCATCTACCCCGTGCACAACTCCTCTGTTATTGAGAAATTGAACCACTTCTGAAGATTTTATCCCTTTCATTTTCCGGGGTATAAGTATCTGAGCACTCATGCCATCCCGGCTATGCTGTAGTGATATGTCGTTAACCAAAACAGGTTCTCCTGCATTTTACAAAAAAATTACATTCTTCAGCTGGGATTTGTAAAAAATAAAACCATTACTCTCCTTTTGATAACATTATACGATACCAACCGGGATTATTACAGCCCTAAATCCCAAATAGTCGCATCAAGCTCATGAAATGAGTTTCTCAAGCCCCAAACACACCGGGTTATCAGCCTGAACCTCAAACCATTTCCCAGGGCATTAAAGCTCATGAATTATATTTATTGTCGATATGCGATAAAAAACCGCTCAACCTTCACTTTGATCGGAAATATTAGTGAACTGTTCAAAATGCAAAACACCCCTCACACCATCGGCAAAGTTGTGTTCTGCATGCGGACACATATCCGGCAGCCTTAAATCTGTACACTACTCAGGAGCTAACCCCTGGGAAGGCGATGAGAATCAGCAACAGCAGCCACTTAAAACCCTGCTTAAATCCATCTTGGGAATAATGGTGAAACCAAAAGAATTTTTCTCCGAAATTCGGGAAAAGAAAAATTCGGGTATTTTGCAATCCATTATTTTTGCCCTCTTCTGCACGGGTATCGCCATAAGTGCAGAATTGCTCTGGACTATCATTATCTCCGGAGAAACAACCGGTTCCATTTCAGACCGATTAACACCATCAAGCCTGATCAATTCTCCTATAATGCTTTTTGTCAAACTTTTTTTTGCAACAATTTACATCCACAGTGTAGCATTTGTTTTCCGGTTCAGGAAAAAGCCCCTCTCCTCGACCTTCAAAATTGTTGCATACTCTCAGGCTGCGTTTCTTTTCAGACTTGTACCACTGGCCGGAAATACAATAGCAATCATCGCCTGGATATACCTTATTGTTCTTGGAATCAGCATAGTCCATAGCACTTCCAGGGTCAAAACAGGGCTTGCCCTTTTGCTGCCAGCCTTCATATTACCTGTGTTTCTTTTTATATTTCTTTCTTTAGCCCTTGTAGGGGGATTATTACCCGAACTTCTCTACTATAATTTTTACCACATTCTGTAAACCAACTTGACTTGTTGATGAAATAAAAGTATCATTTGAGTATTAAGAGGATTCGTTATGGGACAAATAAAAATGCTTCTCGATGTAAATGTGCCGATGAAAGTGCAACTCGGCAGTACCACCATGAGTATCAGGGAACTGCTAAACCTGAAAAAGGGCAGCCTTGTTAAGCTTGACCGCATGGCTGGAGAGGCGATAGATGTATATATCAGCGATAAAATGCTGGCCAAAGGGGAAGTAACGGTAGTAAATGACAGGCTCTCCGTACGCATAAGCCAGCTCTACGGTGCAAAAGAGAAATTTAAACACCTCTGATACGGATTTTATTTTCGGGATTCGGGTTTAAAACTTTACCCCAAAACTCAGCCTGAGTGGTGAGTGATCCAGCTGATCAAAGCGAAAGGCATAATCCAGATGATAATTTCTGTACCTTATACCTGCTCCCATTGTAGGCACCTTGTCTGACAATCCAGCCCTGAAACTCACAGTTTCCCAAAACTCCCCTTCAAGCCCGATGTGATAGGTAAGACTATACCCGTTTTGAATCGCCCCTGAGATGACCCAGTTTGCACCAGCTATACCGCTCTTATCGGTATAAGTAATCCCATACATCTGAACTCCATGAACCGGTTCACGGTACTCCCGTTTCCCCGAGCCATCATCAGAATGTGTCCAGGTAATCTGGGACGGCACTATGTTTCTCCATGAAAATCCCAGGGTCAGCTGTCTGGAAACAATCTTTCTCGCAAAATCATAATCGATACCAAACCTTACCAGCATGCCGATATCAAAGGTTGCATTCATTCCTAAACGCACTTTATCATCCAGGTGCATGGTTTGCCACAAACCCCTGAAATTTATACCAGCAGCAAAATCTGCACTCCTTGGAAGTCCTGAAGCTGCAGCCCGGGGCATAGAAAGGGGAAACAACCTGCTCAGTGACAGGACAATCATCTGATGGGTATTGTACAAATAGCCAACGCCACTGCCATCTGGCCGAAGATTTGGGTCATGCAGTCTCTCAAGATATGTACCACTTAAAGTGTCCCATTTTGTGATCATCCCGCTGTAGTAGGGAATCCAGAGACCCGAAAACCCCATGGAATTCTGAATCGGGGCCGCAAATGCAAAAACCCCATGATGTGAAAGCCCCCAGAAAAGATTTGCATATTCTGCAGATATCTCAAAATCAGAACTCATGGATGATGCCGCTGGGTTCCAGTGGGATGAAACGGCTCTTCCGGGAAGAGCCACTCCGGCATCACCCATTGCAGAAATGGCTGCACCTACCGGCAAGTAACTCATCTCCCCGGCATACCTGATCTCATCACTCCATGAGCAAACAAAAAGCCCATGAGACAAAAGAATCATTACCGAAAAAAACAACAACCTGCGAAAAAAGGTCAAATCACTCTCCGATAACGGTAACAGAGCAGCGCCTTGAGCTTCGGGGCCCATCGAATTCACAAAAATAAACCGATTGCCAGGTTCCAAGAACCAGTAATTTATCAGTTATGGGAATCTGAACACTAAACCCTACCAAAGAAGCTTTAATGTGACTGTCGCTGTTTCCCTCCGCATGCCTGAACTGCGGATCTCTGTCCACCATTTTATTTAATTTGTAAAAAAAATCCCTTCCAACATCCGGGTCTGCATTCTCATTAATTGTGAGTCCGGATGTTGTATGAAGGCTGGAGACCATGCAAATACCCCTGCTTATGCCACTTGAGCTGATGACACGCTGCACAGAAGAGGTGATATCAATCCACTCTGTGCGGCTTTTGGTTGATAGGGGGATTTCATCGTACACGACCATTATTTCTCCCTTCTCTGATATGAATTATACCATTAATGTACAAAAAAGAGAATTTTTTTTCGAAGCATTTTCTGAGGAGATCAATCCATTAATACATCTGAGGACAAAATAAACGCAAGTGGATTAACTGTTCTGCCATTTTTATGTACCTCGTAATGGAGGTGAGGACCAGTACTCATGCCTGTGGTACCGATGTACCCGATCAACTCACCCCTTCTGACTACCTGGCCTGCAGATACAGTGTATTTATGAAGATGGGCATACAGGGTTCTGTATTCTCCATCATTGTGGTCCAGTATTACAGTCCTGCCAAACTGATGCCTTGAACCCGCAAAGTGTACTTTACCGTTGGCTGTGGCAAATACCGGGGTCCATGTCTGATTTGCAATATCTATACCCCGATGAAATATTCTTCTTCCTGTAAAAGGATGTTGCCTATAACCGTAACCCGAAGTGAGTCGCCCAAAGGCAGGCCAAATAGCAGGGCGCTGAGACCAGCGATAATGCTTCTCACCAACAATCTCACTCATCTGTGAAAATGTCGATTCGAGCAATTCCGAACGACGCAGAAGATCTGCCAGCTCATATCTCAGTTCAACTGACCTGTACGCAACATTATCCAGAAGATAGGATGAGATAAGTTCATCCCGAGAGGGTTTTCCACCGATACCAGCCAATCGGACATCTTTGCTTATATGATCGAGCCCATACTTTATTCTGGCTAAATCTTCATACTCTGCAATAGTTTCGAGCCTGCCGGCTTCCTGCTTGATCTCCTTCTCCAAAGAGCTGACTTTGTTGAGCAATTTGTTATTTTCAAGCTGTTGTTCATACACCCCAAGCTTTGCTAAACCAAGCGAAGAGCTGAAATATACCAATCTGCCAAAACCAACCAGCCCTGCAAGGCAGAGAACAACCATCACCAATACAAAACTGGATGTAACGGTTACCTGCTTTAACCTTAAGCGTGACTCGGAAGTTGCCAGTAAAATTTTCCAATTTTTATTTTTCATTCCGCGCACCTGAAATCATGGTATTCTTTCCCTATCTTATATTCTAACAGTAATACAGGAAATTACCAAGTAGAATTTGACAGAAACTTAAAATATATATTGCAAAGAGCTTAATCAGCACTTTTTCACCATCGGAGTTAACCTGCACCTCCGCTGACCACTTCTCTCTGGCTAAAAACGATCCTGATCAACTCCGTTTTATCAATCACACCGTACGCTTCCCCACTTTCCGACACACAAAGGGAATACCTTGGAAAACCAGGCCCGATCACTCTGAAACAATCAAGCAGTGTTGTAGAAGCCTCAAACCTTGGAAGCGCCCTTGTAATTGAAGCGATAACGGAGTTTTTATCGCCGGATGCAATATCAATAAGTCTTGCATACCCGGCAGCAAAACTGCAATCATCATCGAAAAGCACCACATCTTCATCGTTTTTTAACACAGGTATAATTTCTGAAATGGGTTGTGAGATCTTTAAGCACCCGTTTCTCTTGTGCCACTCATCAAAACTTATTGCGATCTCCCTCACTGTACGTTCCTTGAATTCTAAGAGATTATTGATCACTTGGTCCGCACCTCCAACAAGCGTGCCTCTTCTGGCTCCCTCACCTGCTATCAGAAGCATCTCCTCCTTCACTTTTATTCTATAGGATTGCCCTTCCACCAAATTAAGCCTCTTGAATAACCCTGCAATATAGGAGAGTAGCATCGAAAATGGAAGTAAGAGCATGTACAACACAGAAAGTATCGGGATAGCTTTTAATGTCAAGCGGAAGGAATAGATCCTGAAAAGTGTTTTGGGAAGCATCTCACCAAACACCACCATCACCGGGGTAAGGATCCACGACTCGGGGGAAGGCAGCCGTGTAAGGTCAATAGGAACGACTCTGTCCAAAGCCAGCACCAAATTAACAAACGCGAGCGTGGCTCCGACATTGAATATATTATTTCCTATTAGTATTGTTGTTAAGAATCGGTCTTTGTGATTCATCATATACAAGGCAAGACGAGCCGAGAGGTTGCCCTGCGCAGCGCTATGAGAAACTTTCAGTGGATTCCAGGACACAAACCCCGTTTCAGATCCGGAAAAAAAGGATGAGCCAACAATACAAACAATGAGTATAAAAAACAGTTGTAGCATGCGTTTCCAAACTTGTTCAGTAGTACTCTTTCGATATATTTGAAAAAAAGAGAGAGAGAAAAACTACGGCTTTGACATCAAACAGCATTACATGGACACTTCTCTAAGAGAGTTACTTCTCAAACGACACTCAGAAACCACCATAGACAACTCGCTGCAATCGGGTAAAAAGCCAAGTACCCACTCCAGTCTTTCCAATGCAACCGGTATAAAGCGTTGGTAATGGGTTTTATTCTTGTGAACAGTGAGATTTCCATACGCTCCAAGAGCCTGCATCAGCCGTTGCGCACAACAAATCCAAAAAGCCCTTTGGGTCATGGAGTTTAAAGAGTACCGGTCTTTGTAATATTCAAAAAGTTGCTTACTCACGGATGTGTCCAGCTCAGAGATATAGGGATCGAACAAAAGTGAAGCAAGATCATACTCCTCGGGACCGAGCCGTGCTCCCTGATAGTCCACAAACCGAATATGGTTATTCAAAATGAGAATATTCTCAGATTGAAAATCTCTGTGGATAAGACACTGCTTTAGACTTTTTGCTTCCAGAGCAAGGTTTCTTCTCTGCTGATCCCATTTTGGCCCCAAAAGCTGCCCGCAGCCGCAATACTCTCTTACACAGTGATGAGCAAAATAGTCAGTTTCCCAGAGAAAGGTATCGAAATCCATCTCCCTTGATTTCACTATTTTCCCCTCAGAGATATCAAGAGAGTTCCATTGGTGAAGAGCATCCAGAACCTGTTTATACATATGTATTATTTTTTCTTTGTTTCCCGCGTTATCGCTGCAAAACCGCTTAAGCGTCATTGAACCCAAATCTTCTTCAAGAATCAAGCCACAATTCTCATCAGAGTTATATATAGAGGGCAAAAACCTTGCCCCATCCTTTAACTCTTTACCGATCTCAAGAAATCTGGCCCAATCCTCATCCGCACTGTCCCATACTACCAGAATACAGGATCGGTCATCTTTGGACAAGCGTACAAAATAACGCTGTGAAGCAGCCTGACCGGCAAGCTCAACGTTCCAGTCTTTGGTATTGAAATTCTCTATTGTGCTTTTAAGAAAATCGATCTGAACTGGTGTTAATTCCATACAAAAACCCGCTATCTTCAAAAAAACTTAAAATTCAACATTACCCCAGGGTGTCACAATAGTACGACTGACCCTCCCCTTCACTTCTCCCCCGGGCCAAATCACACACCTCTCAACGGATGCATCATCTGAGAATTTACCCTGCTCCACCCAGCTGTATGGACCAATATTCTCCAGAATCTCTGAGCCGATATCTCTGTTACAACAAATTTTTTTCTCAAAATCGCAATCCATCCCAGAAGGTATATCAAGAGAAACAAGCCTGTCCATGTAATCGAAATGCAACTGCGCATAGGCTTTCGGTGTGCCTATATCGATCCAGTAATCGGTATCCGGAAACTCCACTCCAACACCTAACCCAAGCTCCAGAGCTTTTTTCCATACAGGAAGAATCGAAAAGTCCTCAGCACTAACCAGCTCAAGAAACTCTTTTCGGTAAAAGGCACATCCGGTAAAATCACCCCGTGACACCCCCTTCGGGTAGATTTTCTCCGGTGAAACCACATCAATATATGATAAGGTCTCGGTGTCATAGAGAATAGTGCCTCTATTCTTTGAGGGGACGGTGACAAGTGAACAGATATTGGAGGATTGCCTGAACCGCTCACCCATTTCACGAATATTGAAATTATTCACCATGTCCACGTTCATTATGAAAAATGTATCATCCCCGGCCAAGAATTCCCTGGCAAAGTCAAATGCACCACCGGTACCCCTTATAGAATCAGCTTCATGGAAAATTCTGAACGGGATATGAGAATTTGAAGCCACACTTTCGATCTGCTGGTGAAAATAGTGCGTATTTACCGCTAAATCACAAAAACCCTGTTGCCTTAGAAATCTTAAATTTCTCATCAATAACGGTTCTCCGCAAACCGGGACCAGTGCTTTGGGGACATGATCGGTAATGGGTTTTAATCTGGTACCAAACCCCGCACATAAAATAAAACCTCTCATCAGGGCTGCTCCCGGTAATGAGCCACTGTTCCAATTAGTTCTTCAAAGGGGCCATATTCTGAGAGCCACTGAGCCCTCAGCTCTGCAGCGGAAACGCCCTGCATCAAAGCTTCCCTCACATTACTGTTTCCAATCAGTATATCAAAGGGTAGTTTTTCATACTCATATTCGTAGGGAGGCTGTTTCCACTCAAACTCTTCAGGATACTCCCGTATCAGAGCCCCAATTATTGCAACACTCACCTCTACGGAATTGAAACGGTGGGGGTCGGTTACATGTATCTGAAAACCCCTGCAATATTTTCCGCTCCACTTTTGAAACGAGGGTATAAAATCATGTTCCCTCAAAATACACCCCTTTATCTGATTACCCTGCAGATGACGTCTGAGTTGATCATGACGGATAAAGGGAGCCCCGAACAGTTCAAATGGACGTGTTGTCCCACGCCCTTCGGAGATATTTGTCGCCTCCAGCAGAACCTGACCCGGGTAAACAATTGCGGTATCAACGGTGGGCATATTTGGTGACGGCAAAACCCAGGGCAGTCCGGTCTGTGACCATAGCGAGTTTCTCCACCACCCCTCCATCCACCTGATATTCAAATCGACTTCCTGATAATAGAGTTTTTGTAAAATTAAAGCCATCTCACCCATGGTGAGGCGATGACACAGAGGTATAGGAGCCCCGCCTACAAATGAATAAAATTCTTCACTCATTACAGGTCCGTCTGCACTTAAAGCTCCAATTGGATTTGGACGATCCAGTACCCAAAGAGGGATCCCCTGATCAGCGCAGGCTTCCATACACCACTTCAGTGTCCAGATATAGGTATAGGGTCTTGCTCCCACATCCTGCACATCGAAAATGAGTGCATCCAAACCGTTTAGCATCTCTTTTGTAGGTTTTCGCACTTTTCCGTATAGGCTATATACAGGTATCTTCAGTTTGGGGTGAACAGCACCTTCCCACTCAATCATATTATCCTGGGTCTGACCATATAAGCCGTGCTGAGGCCCAAAAATTGCTGCAAGTATACATTTATTACTCTGGGAGAGGAAATCTACAATATGAACATAATCACTTGTTACCGAAGCAGCATGGCACACAACTCCGACCCGTTTTTCCTCCAGCGCAGCAGGAAAATCACTGATAAGAGTATCTAGGGCAAACTTGGTCATACAAGGTTCCTTTCTTAAATTGATTCTGCTTACTAAGAGGAAAATACTATTGCTGCTGAGATTAGGAAAGAGCCAGTATAGGTTTCTTTATCCAGGTTTTTTCTCAAGATACAAGGCTCTCTCTCTCATAACAGAACAGTTTTACACAACCAGACTTGATTTCTCATTTACACATAGTTTATTTTTCTATATCTGTTAAAAACTTTAAAAATTGGAAAGAAGGTGAATTTGCATGAATGGTATCGTTGTAAGGGAAGATGAAGCATTTGAAAAAGCACTCCGTCGTTTCAGTAAAACATGCGAAAGGGCTGGTATTCTTTCAGATGTCAAAAAATATCGCCATTACGAAAAACCCAGCGAAGAGAAAAAAAGACGCCTTAACTCTTCAAAGCGCAAACGACTCCGCGATGAAAAAAGAATGTCCTGGCGAAATGAGCGCTAAACTCGTTTCGAGATAAAAAATAACAAGCCGCTGTTTTCTCATAAACGATTCAGCGGCTTTTTTTTTATGCCACCTGAAACTGTCTGATTGCCTGAAATCCAATCACCGCGCAGGATGCTGCCACGTTGATTGAATTCTTAAATCCGTACAATGGGATTTCAACCAGACCATCACAGATCTCCAGAACGTCTTCGCTCACGCCAAGCGCTTCGTTTCCAAACACAATCCCCAGGGGCGAGGGATACTCAACCCTGTCGTATGGTTTTGATTGTGACGTCGTCTCCGCTGCCCAAACCTCAACACCCCGGGCCTGAAGATGCTCCACGGCCTGAACAGCATTTTCAAATTGTCTCCATTCAACATACTCGATGGTACCCAGTGAAGTTTTTTGGAGTTTGATGTTGGGAGGGGCTGCGGTATATCCACAGAGGTAAAGTCCCGAAACCCTCATTGCATCACAGAGCCTGAAAATTGATCCTACATTGAATGCGCTTCTCAAATTGTCAAGTATAATGTAAAGCGGCTGCTTGGGAAGCAACCGGTATTGATCAAGCGGAATATGCGAATCAAAACTTCTCACATGAAGACATGTCTCTGTGTCACCGATTTTCTGGCGTGACATTGGTCTTTTCACTTTCTCTTTCATTTTGTTTTTTCCTGGTCAGTTCAAATCCCGAGCTTTACTTATTTCCTTCAAGCCTTATATCAAGCTGCTCATTTATCAAAGATTTAACTTTTTCTGTAGTTAGTGACATCGCATTCTCTTTATTTTCCTGGTCTGTTGATCCGAAATATAAAGTCCTGTGCGGGAAAGGAATCTCTATCCCTTCCTCATCAAATCTCTTTTTTATCCTTCTGTTTAATTCACGACCAACCATCCATTGTTTGATTGGAAGAGTTTTTATTCTGGCTTTGATCATTACTGCAGAATCTTCAAATTTATCAACACCCAGTACATTCATAGGCTCAAGAATAAGATCTTTGTACTCAGGATCGCTCATCATCTCATCCCCAAGCTCCTGAAGGATACGGCACACCTGATCGGTATCTTCCTTGTACGCTACACCTATATCAAAAACATAATAAGAGAATTCATATGTCATATTTGACAAGGTATTTATTGAACCGTTATGAAACACATGCAAAACACCATCGGCGCTTCTAAGCACAGTTGTACGAAGATTTACCTGCTCTACCAATCCTCCAGTACCGTTCAATATAGCCACATCCCCTACACGGATATGGTTTTCAATAATTATAAACAAACCCGAAATTACATCTTTAACCAAATTCTGAGCACCAAACCCAACAGCTATACCTACGATTCCAAGACCGGCAAGAAGCGCCTTGATATCTATGCCAAATTCATCAAGAATCATAAGGGATGCAATGGTGAAAACAGTTACAAAAGATACTTTTCTGAGCAGTTTGCCCAGTGTATCGACCCTCTTTTCAAGCTCTGCAGGGATGGAGCGTTGTGATGAAAACAATCTTGAAATTACACTCTTTTGGTATTTACCTATTATGAGCATGACACTTCTGAATATCACAAATGATACAATGATGATGATTGCGACTCTCAACACCAGGCTGATAAAAGGATACCATTGGGGAAATTGTGTCTCTAACATAGTTTACCTTTAATACCTCTGAAAAAATAACTAAAGCCGGTTAAGAATATGATCAATGCAGACTTTTATTTATAACGAACTCCTATACACAAATAAAGACCTTACCCCTGGTGGGGACAAGGTCTTTATGAAAAGTAAAACCAATGTTTTTCAGATATCTGTGGGTATAATCTTTGGTGTTACAAAGATTATCAGATCCCTATTATCCACATTTTTTATCGATCTTTTAAACAGAGCACCGATCAGTGGGATATTTTTCAGAACAGGTATACCAGTTTCAACGGTTCTCTGCTCATTTGATGTTAAGCCTGCAATAACAACGGTTTCTCCATTTCTTACAAAAACATTGGTGGCAGCACTCTGTTCGTTGATTACAGGTAAGCCGTCGGCAAGAAGATTGTAAGACTCTTTTTTGGGGTTAAGAGAAAGCATTATCATATCGTCCCCTGATACATGAGGGGTGACCACCAATTCCGTACCAGCATTAACCATTTGTATGACAGTGTTTCCTGCTTCATCCCTCATTCTCACAGGGATCTGCTGTCCCATAAACACTCGTGCCTGCTTATTATCAAGTGTAGTGATTTGTGGCTGAGCAACTACTTCAGCATCATTATCTTCATAAAGATACTCAAGAGCAACCCTCAAGCGGTCTGGAGTCAGAATACCATAAGTAACCCGGTTAATAGCCTGATCAGCAATCACATTATCAGCACTGAGATGTTCGGCTGTGACGTTATAGCTGGGTTCTGTAACTCCCCAGTGAATACCCATTTTCTGAACCATACCTGTAGTTACTTCAATGATTTTACATGTGATTGACACCTGTGGTGACTGAACATCAAGATCAGAAACCACCTGTCTGACTTGCCTGATATTTTCTTCCGTGTCAAAGATTATGATTGCATTGGAATGATCAGAGACGGTTGCTTTTCCTCTGCTTGAGAGTAAAGAATTAACAACTTCGTACATGTTTGAAGCGGTAGTAAATCTGAGTCTGATGATTTCCCGTACCAGAGGACTTGCAATCTCAGAAGCTTCCATCGCGGCGGCACTGCCTACTTTTCTGCGCTGGAATTCTTCCTGAGTTATAATGTAGATGTAATTGTTTTCTACTATGGGGGTCAGATTGTGCACCCTGCATACAATGGCGAGAATTTCTCTCCAGGTTTTCCTCGTTACAGACATCGATACACTTCCCGTGACCTCATTACCAACAACGATATCCATTCCGGAATGATCACTGAGCTGACGAAAAACAGAACGGATTTCTGCCTTATGGACCTCAAACAGATCTATAACGGGATCAACACTCTGATTAGCCGTATAAGCGGCATTATCAGCTGTGTACACTTCATCAGTCCTGTTCCAGGAATACACGGAATTTACACCCAACAACACAGTAAATAGAAACATAGATAAACGCACTTTAATCATCTCTCTTTCCCTCACTTTTGCACCAGGTTAATTGGTGAGGTTTAACGTATAGGTACGTGAAACATCATACTCTCTTATTAAAAACACCACTTTATCTCTGTGAATCCGAAGAATTTTTCCATTCTCCAGAGGATCATCTTCCCTCATTGCATATGCCCTGTTGTAATCTCTGATATTTTCCAGAAGTGCAATTCGTTCATAATCATCCTCCAATATTCCAACCAGTTTCAGATTCTGAACTCGTGGTAAATCGGTAACAGATGTAGTGTCAAACACAATCGGAATAAAAGGATCTCTGCCATGAACATTGTACCGTACCACAGCTTCCACGGCCCTCTCTTCCTTAACTTCAGGTAGTTGCTCTGTTAGTGATGGCGGAGCAATTTCAAACTCAACGGAAGTGTCTTCACTCAGCCCCCCGGGCAAAGCATCCTCTCTGGCATTTTGCTCCTGAGGCTTTGTCTCTGAGGCGACTTCTTTTTTCTCTGAGGCGACCTCTGTTTCCTCTGGAGCGGCACCTGTTTTTCCAAGCCTGATTTTTTCAGAAGCTTCCCAGTGAATACCGGCATTACTGTCTTCTGTGAGCAGAACAAGTAATCTGTTATCTATACCCCTCATACTGGCAGGCCCTTTGATATTTGAGCCGAAGTTCAGCTCCACCTTTACCCCCTGCCTGTCTTCACGCAGTAGGAGTTTTGAAACCGGACCTTTTTCAAAATGGCTAAACTCAGAATGTTCCAGCCCATTCTTAACTCCATCGAGTTTGATGGTAAGTGAGGAGTACTCATTTTGAGGATTGACCACCTCTCCTCTGATTGGTGCATCTGCCTGCACCACCAACATCAACCCTCTGCTTTCGCCTACAATCGTTACATCTTTAATCCTGGGAGTTTGAGCTATCAAACTGCTGAACGCACATGCTGCAAGCAATGCTGTAATGCGCCCTACTCTCCCAAATGCACGACAGTTATTTTGTTTTGCTTGTAAAATTTTCATTTTCATTTTAACGTTTCGATGAAAAGGTTGTCATTTCAAATGTTGCTACAATAGAATTTGCAAATGCCCCATGCTGATTTTCATTTGCGGCAGCTTCACGGTAACCGGGATTGGCAGAAATAATTACAGAACTGAGATTTATAATCAGCGGAAAGTTCGCTAAATAGGCATAAAAATCACCTAAGCTATGGTACATGCCGGAAACTGCCACATTATATCTGTTTTCCACATAGTATTCCCTCTGAATTTCTGGCAGGGGATTAAATTTCGTAGTAACGATATTGCTGGCTTTTGAAACAGAAGCAAGATCCTTTATCAAGCGCGGCACATGCTTATGATCGGGAAAAATGGAGCGAAGCGAATCGAGTCTCTGTTCAGCTATTATTTTTTCTCGCCTCAGGACATCCAGCTGTGGTCTGAGCGCAATGATAGTGCGCAGCTCCGCTTCCTTTTGCTCTTTAACCCTTCTTTGACTCTGAAGCTGCATTTGTGCATCATTATAGTACTGAACATACCATAAAAACCCCATTACAAGGGCTACAACCAGAGCAATCAAAGGATTTCTTACTTTGGGGTTACTGAAGTTAAGCTTTGATTTATTCATCTATGTGCGACCTCTGCATTTTCTTAAGGTGAAGTTGTCAACATCGCATCTGCATTGATATGACATGCAAAAGCGAAACGATACTCTCTTGTTCTGGGATTAATCTGCTCAATATCGGAAAGTTCCACTGCTGATATGTAATCTTCTTCCTTAAGGCGTGACATATAATCAGCCACTTCAGGAAAGACAAATGTTCTGCCCTCAACTCTGAGCCTTGAACCTGGTTCTTCCCGAATAGACAAAAGAAAAGTGTTACCAGGGAGACGCTGAGAGAAAATTTCCATGAGGCGAACCCATTTTTCCCTGTTTACATTTATGCGTTCAAGTGCCACTATCTTCTCATCAATCTCCCTTTTGTCACGTCTGAGACTGTTTATTTCATTTTGAATATGCTGATTCTGTCTTATCGAGTTGTTTATCTGCTGTATATCAGCTTCCAACTGACTTAATTCGTTATTGACCATCATACTGTATACTGCCCCGGCAACAGCCAGAACAATTAAAGCCAATACAGGATAAACCACATCCCTTGTAAGACGCATTTTCCGCGTATGTACACGGTATTCTGCCGGCAGCAGATTAATCTCTATACGTTCAATCATCAGTTATCCACCTTCCTTAAAGCCAACCCGAAAGCAACAGTCAAAAGAGCTGAAATACTTTGAGTATCAACACTACCGAAAAGATCGGGATTGTATTCAACAAAAGCAAGTGGGTTGGAGACCTGAACTTTTGTTTGGTGCCTGTTTTCAAGAAATGATGTCAGGCTCGGGATATAAGCCCCGCCACCGGAGAGGATAATTTTGTCTATACTATCACTCTTTTCTGAACTTTTGTAATACGAAAACGCCAGATCAATTCCTGATGAAAGCTCCTCAGCCGCAAAATCGACACTTTGTTTAAGTACATTCATATCGATACTTGTGGTTGTCTTTCCCTTTATGGCCAGCAGTGCCTCTTCACTACTCAGCCCAAGGTTTCTCTGGAGAGTGCGGTTAAAGCATTCCCCGGCAGTTGAAATATCACGTGTGGAATGATAGATTCCATCTTTGATAAAGGTGACATTTGTAAGATCATGACCAATATTGAGCAGTGCAACTGTACCGGTATCAGGCAACCCGGCGCACTCCATTGAATAACAGTTGGTGATTGCAAAAGCATCCACATCAACAATTACAGGCTTAAGCCCTGCATCATAAAGAAGATCGATATAGTTCTGCATCAGATCATTTTTGGCAGCAACAAGCAACACCTCTATCTCATTTGATTCCGGAAACCTGCGCAGGATCTTATAGTCGAGAGTAATATCATCCACATCGAAAGGGCTTCTCTGTGCAGCTTCAAAAAGAATCAGCTCCTCTGCGTCTTCATCCGGACTCACCTTGAAAAGAATCTTATCAGATATGATCCCATGCCCTGACATGGAAATAACAACATCCACAATCGAAGGATCACATTGATTCACAAGCGTTGTAATAGCCTCAATGAGCACATCACGCTTTTTTATCTCACTTCCCTCGATAGTACCCGTAGGGAGTTCTTTGATACCTGTGGCGTCCAGAACATAGCCATCCTTAGTGGTAGTAAGCTTCACTAACTTGAGTGAGCGATTACCGATATCCAGACCCACCGAAGAATTTTGACCCTGTAGTTTTCCTAAAAAATTCATGTATGTACTCTGATGTAAAATTTAAGTGTATCAGTTTATTACTTATAGATAATCGAAAATGTCTGTCATTAATTTGTATATGGCCTTAAAAGAGTATCACCTTCATCGGTCACCACTTCAAAGACCCGTTCCAAAACAGTTTGAACCGACCCCATTCCACCGGTAGACTTTATCACCAGCAACTGCGCATCATCTGTTTCTTTTCTAACCACACTGACTTCATACCACTCCTGCTCATTTTCGTCATTGTAGGTTTTCTCAATTCCTTCATCCCACGAAACAGATATCCCAAGTTCCTGAAGAGCTCTGCCCAGACCAACCTCGCTCATCCTGACAGCTCTTCTATGATTTTCCTGCTGCCTCCTTGAGAGAGTATTCAGGCCTACATATATCAGGGCACCTACTGCCAGGAGCGTAAAAAACGCAAAACAAACCCGGATGCAGATACCGCCACAACTACCCAAAACATTTGTAAAACGATTTTCGATTTCGGAAACTTTCTGTTTTTTGCGACTGTGTATCATTTAATTTTCCCTGTAACAGCAGTTTATATTTACAGTTATTATGATATTCGAGAAAAAGAAATTCAATACCAATTTACTATTTTTTTCAAAAAACCTGTACTTTTTTTGAAATTACCACTACCTCATCTGATTAATTTGTCTCTGCTTTTCGAAAGCATAGTGGATAATCCTCTCCCGGTACTTTGATTCAATTGCCACAAACTGACCATGGTGTCTGTACTGGACAGATGTTTTCCCCTCTACGAGAGAGACTCTCAGGATCTTCAGTGTTATTCCGCTTAGTACACCGTCCGGAAATGGAATCGTTACCAAAACCATATCCCCGGGGGTGAATGATTTTTCATATAAAAAGCTAAGTCCGCCTCCGCTGATATCGACGGTTTTGCCATTGAGAACTTTGTTTCTCAGAGGCTTAAACTCCTGATTCATTGTTTTGATCAACCGGAATTTAAGGGACATGCTGGCTTCAACCCGAATGTGTTGTCTTAACTGATTGCGCTTGAGCTTAAGAGTGTGCATTAGCTCAATTGTTCCTGATTCCAGCTTCTTCACTTTAACATTTACCCCATATGCACCATCATTATACCGGGTAAATACGATATTAACCTGAGTTCCTGGCAGCAGATTCACAACCTCCTCTTTCTCAGCGTTATACTGCAGCACAAAAGAAAGCTCCCTGTTCTTCACCACTGTTGCGTTCTGGATCAATACAGATTTGTTATCAGCGCTAACGATAGAGACCTTCTGCCCAATACTCAGGTTTCTGGTGGAAACCATCGGATGTTCATAGGCGAGGAAATTGTAACCCATTTTTTTTCTTAAATTGCCAAGAACCTGTTCCTCATGCTCCACACTCTCAGAGGAGGGAGAGACGGAGAGGAAGTTCTGTACATAAGCATCAAGACACCGTTCGTAAAGACTAATTGACTGAAAAATTATCTGGGGATCTTTGATGTTCTCATATAGCAGCAGGGTTCGCAAACGCTGCTGTTCCAGCCGTGTAAGGTCGGCGTTATGGATGAGTTGTTCAAAAAGATAGGCAGATGCTTCACGGGCGCTTTTCTCTAGTTTCACTCTGGTTCTGACATAGACAAAGGAAAGAAAACCTATTCCTGAAGCCATCACCAGAAATATGGTAATAATCACCCCCGGCTCAGCTTTTCTCCACCCTATCTGGCTGATGAAATCCTGTGAAAAGGCCGAAGAAAACAACACCACCAACGCCAAGGCACTAAAAACAAAACCCCTGAACTTTTCTGTTTCCTCTTTTGGACAGACCTTATCTGAGCGGGTATATACCTGTAACCACTTTCTTACCATTTTCATTCTCCGTAATATAATCAGTATATACCCTTAGAAACGAATTTTCCAATTTTTTTTTGAAACCGATAATCTTTCTAATATATTTGTAATTAATAATATATATGCACTGGTTTTAAGCAGTCAACTAACAGTTACCTTTAAATCCCGTACATTTTAAAAGCTGAAACTGAAGATGAAAAAAATCCCTACAGAAAACATCCAGCCAGGTCAGGTACTTGCAAGGGAGGTCTGCGGACCATCGGGAAATATTCTTCTGGGCAAAGGTCTTGAATTGACCCCAGCCATTGGAAGACGGTTAAAAAACTGGGAAATACATTTTGTATTTGTTGAAGGAGAGCAGGAAAGCATGGAAGACGCCTCTCCAGAAGGGATATCTCCTGAAATCCTTAAATCTGAACTAATGCACAAATTCAGCGATGTAATAAACAACCCTATTATGAAAAAAATCTTTGCAGCCGCATACCAGCACCGGATAAACAGGAATAGCAAATGGGAGTAAAAAACAACGACAGTATCTTATCCAAGAGACTCGAGGTAATAAACTCAATACCCACGCTTCCTGAGGTTGTCGAGCGCCTGACAGTTCTGCTACAAAACCCGAAAACTTCAGCAGAAGAGGTTGGGCGGGCGATAACAGCGGATCAGGCTTTGTCTTCAAAAGTGCTTAAGCTTGTCAACTCGGCCTTCTATGGGTTCCCCGGCCGCATCGGCTCAATAAACCATGCTGTTGTCATTCTTGGTTTTGCTACAGTTAAGAACATCGTTCTGACCGCATCTATTCTTCAATGTTTTAAAATACCGGAAAAAAAAGAGGGGGGCTTCAGCCCTGAGCAGTTCTGGCTTCACTCAATATCCTGCGGTGCTGCAGCCAAATGCATCGCACGTCACATCGGGTTCAGTAACAGCGAAGAGTGTTTCACTGCCGGACTAATACATGATATTGGAAAAATCATTCTCCATCAATACCTGCCGGAAAACTTTCAGCAGATTATTGACTTAGTAAACCAAACAGATAAACTGTTTTATGATTGCGAACGAGAACTGTTTGATTTTACTCATCAGGATATAGGGGGTGAATTGGCAGACAGATGGAAACTGCCATCTCACCTAAGAGACGCCATAGCCCTTCATCACAACCCTTTTATTGACCAGCAAAATTTCAGTGTCACGGCAGTGGTGCATTGTGCAGACATTTTTGTGAGGGCACTCAATTACGGAAGCGGTGCGGATAGGAAGATTCCACCGATGAACGAAAGTGTATGGCGCAATCTTGGCCTGGAGAACACTTCCCTTACGTCTCTTTTTGACAGTATAGGCAAAGAGATCAGAAAGGCGAGTGTTTTTGTTCAGGCTGTATGATCACCCCCCTCTTCCGTAGATTCTTCATCCACATTTTCAAGCTCAAAATCCTGAGCCTTTATTCTGCTGTCCAGGATTTTAACCCGAAGCGCTCTTCGCATCTGTTCCCGCTGGCGGAAATTTTGCGGCATTTTAAAGCATGACAGGAAAACAAAAAGAGATAAAATCAGGAATGCTACGGTAATAAGTACGAAAAAATTTACTTCTGTGAAAATCATGGTTAGAGTCTCCCCGGTTTCAATAAATCGTATTCATAATTATATAGTGTTTGGCAGTACCTTTGCAAGAAATCATTTGCCCGGATTTTGATTTGATTTATCAAAAAATATCTTTTTTACAGCTGAAGAGTATATTTTGTTTGACTATTCACCCCATATTTTATATATTCCATAAACTTATCTCATAGTAAATAGTCATAATGAGGAATTACACATGAAAACCGTTGTTGTTGACACCAGATCTATAAGCCGTGAATGGTATGTTATCAATGCCGCTGACCAGACATTGGGAAGATTGGCATCAGAGGCAGCCCGTGTCCTTATGGGCAAAAACAAAGTTGCTTATTCACCAAATCAGGACCATGGTGATAACCTTATTATTATCAATGCTGATAAGGTGAAGCTGACAGGAAAAAAAGCTGACACAAAAGAGTATTTCCGTCACTCCAGATATCCCGGTGGTGGAAAAACAAGATCGTTTAAGGAACAGATCGCACAGGATTCAACCAAAGTGATCACACATGCTGTACGCGGCATGTTGTCAAAAAACGTTCTTGGCAGATCAATAATGAGAAAACTACATGTATATTCTGGAACAACCCATCCCCACGCTGCACAGCAGCCCAAAGAGCTAAAGTTTTAACTGCTCTGGGATAAATAAAGAGGAGCTGTATTTTGGAAAACAGATTTTCTGCTACAGGAAGGCGCAAAAATGCGATAGCATCTGTAATTCTTAAACCTGGTAAAGGTGAAAGAATTGTAAATGGGAAACCGATAATCGATTATCTGAAAAGTGATGTTCTGGTAATGGACGTAGAGCAGCCCCTTGCAGTTCTCCAGGCTTCAGAGAATTTTGACGTAGTAGCCAGAGTAAGAGGTGGCGGACTACGGGGTCAATCAGGTGCGATCAGACTTGGCATTTCACGTGCATTAGCACACATTAATGAAGACAATCAGAAACTGATGCGTAAAAACGGCTTTCTCACACGCGACTCTCGCGTTGTTGAGAGAAAAAAGTATGGACAGGCCGGTGCCCGCAAAAGATTCCAGTTCTCAAAGCGTTAATTACCAATTACTATTTCATAACACACACGGGTTAGCAAAAGATGGGTGTCATCCATTTCAAAAATGGATGATATTCTTTTGCAGTGATGTCCGTGGTGGTTCAAACCCAATCCCTCACAAGGAGTAATAAGCATGTCATCACTTACCTTACAGAAACTTCTGGATGCAGGTACTCACTTCGGACACCAGACAAAGCGCTGGAATCCAAAAATGAAAAGATTTATTCTTTGCCCTAAAAACGGCATTTACATAATAGATCTTGGAAAGACACTCTCCTCTTTGGATAAATTTATCGAAAAGGTAAAAAGCGAAGTTCGCAGAGGTGGAAGTGTTCTTTTTGTCGGAACCAAAAAACAGCTTAAAGACTGTATACGGGAAGAAGCTGAGCGCTGCAATATGCCTTACGTTACCGAAAGATGGCTTGGAGGAATGCTTACCAATTTCCAGACCATTCGTCAGAGTATCGCCAAGCTCGATAAGATCGAAAATATGGAGCAGGACGGCACTATGGAGGCATTGCCAAAGAAAGAGAGAATGCAGCTCTACAAAAAGAAAGAAAAACTCATCTCTATTCTTAGCGGTATCCGTAATGTTCGCAGCCTCCCTTCTGTAATATTTGTTGTAGATACAATAAAAGAACATATCGCCATAGCCGAAGCAAGACGTCTTCAGATTCCAATTGGAGCAATTGTTGATACCAATTGTGATCCGGATGCTGTAGATTTTCCGATCCCAGGAAATGACGATGCTATCAAATCTGTTCAGCTCATTATTCAGGCTATCAGCAACGCAATCATTGAAGAGAGCGCAAATGCCGTGTCTGTTAAAGATATGGAAAAAGCAGCTGAGAAAGCAAAGGGACAGGAAGAAGTAGCAGCAGTTAAGGCTGAGACAGCGCCGGTGGAAGAAGAAGAGAAAAAAGATTCCAAATCCAAAAGTAAGCGCGTCGCACACAAAAAAATCAGCAAAACTGAAGAATAATTTCTACGACCTGCATAGCCTTACTTAAAGTTCCTTGGTTCAGTTGTGATTCAGTTTTGTCACAGTAAAGAACATTACAAATTTGAATAAAAGGAGTATATATATGGAAATCACTGCTGCAAAAGTGAAAGAGTTGAGAGACAAAACCGGTTTGGGTATGATGACTTGCAAGCAATCTCTCATAGATGCCGGTGGGGATATGGAACTGGCAATCGAGAACCTTCGCAAACAGGGCCAGGCTACAGCCGCAAAACGCGCTGGTAAAGCAGCCAAAGAGGGGAAAATCTCTATCGTTTCCGATGATTCTGCCTCAATCATGTATGAAGTTAATTCAGAAACAGACTTTGTGGCTCGCAATGATGATTTTCTTAACTTTATCGACGTGCTCGGTAAACTCTTTATTGCCCAAAAACCTTCAGATCACAAGGATGCACTTCAGTTAACAGCTCCTGAAATTGGTGATCTCACTGTAGAAGCAAGAGTTACAGAGCTGATTGGAAAAATCGGTGAAAACATCTCTTTTAGAAGATACTGCAAGATCGATGCGGCATCTGCGAATGAGAAGATTTTCTCCTACATCCACGGAAATGGGAAAATCGGTGTGCTGGTAAAACTCACAGCTGACAAAGAAGGTGTTCTCTCAAACGATGCCGCTGCGGCATTGGGGAAAGATCTGGCTATGCAGGTGGCTGCAGCTAACCCTATTGCTGTTGACCGTGACAGCATCTCTTCTGATGTAATTGCAAAAGAGAAGGAAATTTACTTCACACAGGCTCAGAGTTCCGGCAAGCCGGAAAAAATCTGGGACAAAATTGTTGAAGGTAAACTCAATAAGTTTTTCCAGGAAATGACCCTTATGGAGCAGGGTTTTATCAAAACACCTGATATCAGCGTAAAAACACGGGTTGCGGAAACAGAAAAAGTGCTTGATTGCAAAATCAAACCGGTCTGTTTCTCTCGCTTTGAACTCGGTTCCGAGGAATAAAGTTAAGTGAAACCCGCATATAACCGAATACTGTTGAAAATTTCCGGCGAGGCTCTCGCCGGAAACAATGGCTTTGGGATTGATACTTCAACCGCAATGCAAGTCGCTTCCGAAATTGCCCAGGTGCACAAATCAGGAGTAGATATAGCGATTGTAATTGGCGGCGGAAATTTTTTGAGAGGTGCCACCACTGAAGGGGTTTCCCGAATTGCCGGGGACACCATGGGTATGCTTGCCACAGTTATAAATTGTATAGCATTTGCTCAGCATCTTGAGAGTTTTGATGTTGAGGCGAAAGTCCTCTCTGCAGTGAAAATCGATAAAGCGTGCGAATTTTACACTCCGCAGCTGGCAAACGATTATCTCAGCAAAGGCAAAATACTGCTTCTTGCAGCTGGAACCGGTAACCCCTTTTTCACCACAGACACAGCTGCGGCTTTGCGCTGTGCGGAAATCGGAGCCGATGTACTTTTCAAGGCAACCAAAGTTGATGGTATTTACGACAGAGATCCGGTGAAAGACCCTGATGCCATACGGTTCGACCAAATAACTCATGCCGAAGCACTCTCAAGAAACCTTAAAGTTATGGATGCCACCTCTTTTTCTTTCTGTATGGAACAGAAAATTCCAATTATTATCTTCAAATTACTTGAAAAAGGAAATTTGAGCAGATGTATCAAGGGTGAAACTATCGGCTCAATCATAAAAACAGGAGGATAGTGTGGAAGATATCGATTCAATTTCAAATGAAACAACCCAGAGAATGCAGAAAACTCTTGAAAGTCTTAAAAAAGAGTTTTCGCGTGTAAGAACAGGCCGTGCCACACCGGCTTTGCTTGAAGGGGTAACAGTAGATTATTATGGATCACCTGCCCCTATCAGTCAGGTTGCAAATATCTCTATCCCTGAGGCGAGGATGATTTTCATTCAACCCTGGGAAAAAAACATGCTCCAGGCTATCGAGAAAGCGATAATGAGTTCCGATTTGGGCCTCAATCCCCAAAATGATGGTAATATGGTGCGTCTGCCTATACCTCCGCTTTCTGAGGATCGTCGCAAGGATCTCTACAAAAACTGCAAAAAAATAGCAGAAGACAATAAAGTCGCCATCCGTAACATCAGAAGAGATTCTAACGAGAAACTAAAAAAGGCAGAAAAAGATAAACAGATTACCCAGGATGATGTGAAAAAAGGAATGGACGATATTCAGAAACTTACTGATAAGTTCATCAAACAGGTTGATGATGTTCTCGCTCTGAAAGAAAATGAGATAATGGAAGTCTGATACCTAAAAGAAGCTGTCAAAAAAGGCATGTTCTCAAATGAGAGCATGCCTTTTTTATTTTCAATCTCATAATGTTTGGGAAGCAACAAAAAGCAATACAACTTTAATTTACTATGACATTAATTTATATTTTCAAACTTGGACCACAAGGTTACAACCTTAAGTAATCCCAGGAAAAACTCATCTACTCCTTAACCAGAAAGCATTCACTTTGATGATTATACCCCGCCATATTGGAATTATTATGGATGGTAATGGGCGATGGGCCCGGAAACGGGGTTTGCCACGCACTGCAGGCCACAGGGCTGGAACTGATGCGACCAGAAATATCGTGGAATCATGTGGCGAACTTGGTGTGTCCTATCTGACCATTTACGTCTTTTCATTTGAGAACTGGGGCAGACCCTCTCTTGAGGTTTCGATGCTCATGGACCTTTTGGTAGAAATGACCCGCAGAGAACTTAAAAACCTAAATGCCAACAATGTTCGTCTCCACACCATCGGGGATATCAGCAAATTACCACGGAAAACCAGAACAGAGCTTCAGAACGGAATTGAAAACACCAAAAACAACACCGGACTCAATCTTATTCTAGCGATAAGTTACGGTGGTCGCAGAGAAATAGTAAATGCAGCTCAGGATTTTGCCCGCAGGGCAATAGAGAATCCCAAACTAATTGACGAGCTGGATGAGGGAAAGTTTTGTGATTACCTCTACACAAAACACATCCCCGATCCCGATCTTATCATCCGCACAGGTGGTGATTGCAGAATAAGCAATTTTTTATTGTGGCAATCTGCCTATTCCGAGTTTTATATCACTGATACCTTATGGCCCGATTTCGATAAAAAGAGTCTTGAAACAGCAATTGAGGATTATAACAAGCGCGACCGCAGATTTGGAAAGGTAAAGGAATGATAAACTGGACCAATTTAAAGAAACGTCTGCTTTTTGTAGCATGGGCAGTACCACTGGGATGGTGGTTCATAAATTCCGACTTTTCTATTCTTCCCAGAGATGTTGCAGTTCTTTATCCCGGTCAGGTTTTGGCCATTGCACTTGTGATGCTTGCGGTTTATGAATATACAAAGATGCTTAGCCTTGTCTACCCGGTTAATGCCTTTTGGATAAGTTATCTGTGGATAGGGCTGCAGATCGTGCTTTTCTTAAGCAGAGAACCCTCTCCACCGGGAGTACTCTCGATTTATATTCTTCTTGTGTTTGTTGCGATCGAAGCATTTTTCTGGGGAAAACGTGATAAAAGCAGAAGATGGGTTAGGGCAAGTCTTCTCTTCAGTGGCACTGTTTTTCTGAATATCGCTTCAATATCGCTTGTTAGCCTCTATCACTCCCCTTTTCAGAATCTCTTTATCACTCCCAGTCCCACAATAATTTCTCAGCTAAGCATAGTTGTTGTGCTTGCATCTGTTTTTCTGTGTGACACAGGAGCCTATTTCGCGGGAAATCTCTGGGGTAAACATCATTTTTCCAGTATCAGCCCAAATAAAACGATAGAGGGTAGTGTTGCAGGTCTGATCTCTTCGGTTATTATCGTCACCATTGGGTGGATTTTTCTCAGAAATCCCCAACTACCACTGATTCTTGGCCCGATCCTGGGGATACTGATCGGAGTATCGGCTCAGATCGGAGATCTTCTGGTCTCTCTGATGAAACGTTTTTTTAAGGTTAAAGATGCCTCAACCATTATACCCGGGCATGGTGGCATTCTCGATCGCTTTGATAGTGTATTTTTCACAGCACCGGTTGTATATCTCTTTTCATGGGTTGTAACCAGAATATTTAGTATATGATTATGGATAAGAAAAAGATTTTAATTTTAGGTTCCACCGGTTCTATTGGTAAAAGCAGCTGTAATTGCATGAGGAGATTTAAAGAGAACTTCTCTGTTACAGGGCTTGCTGCCGGTAACAACCTTAAGCTCCTCTCATCACAAATCGAGGAATTCTCCCCCCGAGGGTGTTACATATCAGATCCTCAGAAATCTCTGCAGCTTAGAAGCAAGTTTAATAAAAGTGTTAAAGTCTACGATTCCCTTGAAGAGCTTGTAGAGGAGAGCGATTATGATATCCTTATAAATGCTCTGGTCGGGGCTGCCGGGTTCAGATCCACAATAAAGGCGCTGAAAAAGGGGAAAAAAGTTGCACTGGCCAACAAAGAGAGCCTTGTAATTGGCGGTGATCTAATAAAGAAAATTCTCAATGAAGGCAGTGGTACACTGTTGCCGGTGGATAGTGAGCACAGCGCAATTCTCCAATGTCTCAATGGTGAAAACAACAGGGAAATTGAAGCAATAACACTTACCGCCTCTGGTGGTCCATTTCGCAATTTGCCCAGTGAGGCCTTCAGCACTATCACCAGGGAGGATGCACTTAATCATCCAACCTGGAAGATGGGAAACAAAATCACAATCGACTCTTCCACACTCATGAACAAGGGTTTTGAAGTAATCGAGGCACACTATCTTTTCTCTCTGCCCTACTCAAAGCTAAAGGTGTGTATTCACCCCCAATCGATTATCCACTCTATGGTTGAATTTCACGACGGAGCCGTAATTGCGCAGCTTGGCCTTCCTGATATGGAGCTGCCCATACAATACGCTCTCACATTCCCCCAACGTTTTCCGATCGGGGGAAAAAGACTCAACCTGGCCCAAATCGGCCAGCTCGATTTTTTCGAACCTGACACCGACAAATTCCCCTGTCTGAAACTCTGTATTGAAGCCGGAGAGGCTGGAGGGACAGCGCTGGCGGTGTTAAATGCTGCAAATGAGGTAGCTGTAGAGCTTTTTCTAAGAGAGGAGATAGTTTTTACCGAGATACCCAAAATAGTGGCATGGGCTTTGCGTAATCACACAGTTGTAGCCGCAAGCTCAATCGAGATAATAGAAGAGGCTGACAAAGAAACTCGTCAACGTATTATAAACGAATTTAGAAAAGGGCGTAAACTGTGACATTAGTGTTTTCTCTGATACTAGGATTGTTAGTACTTGGCATTCTGGTTTTGGTGCATGAATTAGGACATTTTCTTGCAGCCAAGGCGTGTAAAATTAAAGTACTCACCTTCTCTATTGGGTTTGGCAGAGCGTTAATCAAGAAAAAGTACGGCGATACCGAATACCGCCTCAGCTCAATTCCTTTTGGTGGATATGTCCGTATGGCAGGCGACAACCCCGAAGAGCAGCGCAGTGGTTCACCAGATGAATTTAACTCAAAACCAGTATGGCAGCGTGCGGTTGTAGCTCTGGCAGGCCCTGTGGCTAACCTTGTATTTGCGGTTTTGCTTTTATGGTTCATCTTTATATACGGTGTAGCACGTCCCGTATACATGGATAATCTCAACATTGGCGGAGTGATTGAAAACTCATCCGCTCAGGAAGCTGGATTTCTCCCCGGAGACAGTATCCTTGCCATAAACAACCAAACTGTAGAATCATGGGATGATATAGAAAATCATTTCACAAGACAGCAGAAACAGTATGAATTTACCATACTCAGAAACAACACCACATATGACAAAACACTAAATATTGAATACAGCGAAAGCGGTTTGCCCCAACAGCCCGTTGGCGGTCTCTTACCACCTGTACCTGCGGTAATAGGAGGTATAAATCCCGATTCACCAGCAGAACAGGCTCAACTCGAAAAACAGGATTCAGTTATTGCCATCAATGGTGAGAACGTATACTCTTTTTACCACCTTTCAACCCTGATTAACAACCATAACCGTGAAGAACTCCCGCTCACCTTTACCGTTAAACGTGGGGATACAGTATTAAACAAAGAAATCACTCCTGAGTTTAACAGTGAAAAAGAAACCTACATCATCGGCATCACGGTTGCAAGTCCCGAAACAGAGCTGGTACGGTTTTCTCCTTTAGCGGCTATCCCCATGAGTATGGAAAAAACCTGGGAATACACTACAATGATCTTCCAGGTCATTGGGCAGCTAATCTCGCGCGAGGTCTCCACAAACCAATTAGCGGGTCCACTGGGAATAATTCCAGCTTCAGGACTCATGGCAATGCAGGGTCTCTCCCCTATTCTCAATTTTATGGCTTTAATAGGAATAAATCTGGCAGTATTGAATCTCTTACCACTGGTTATCACTGATGGTGGAATGCTTTTCTTTCTTGGTTTGGAAGCGATCCGCAAAAAACCGCTTTCTCCAAAAACCCAGGCAAATATAAACAAAGTAGCAATAATTTTCTTTTTGGCACTGTTCCTCTTTGTAAGCATAAATGACGTAAAACGATTGCCGGAAATTTTACGCATTTTCAATTAAGAATAAGGGGCTGTTTGATTACAGCCCCTTATTTATTTATATTCAAATTTGCTCTTTCTTCAAACAAATGTTTTGTTTTCGACATCTTTAATTATAGAATATAAAGAGTCTGTATAAATCAAAACATTTTGATCTCTCTTAAATGCCATAAGGAGGAATTTGTGAAACCTTTTCTGCTTTTGATGATTTCTTTACTTTTTACCGGCTGTATTTTGGATAACCAAAATGAACTAAAAATTAAAAACTATGCAGAAGCAAATGTCATTTTTATATTCAGAGCAAAAGAACATATCGTTGCTCCAGGAAGAACAATAACCTTATCGGATGTACCCAACGGGTCATATCCCTATAGTATAATCTATGAGCTGCCCAGTGGTGCCACTACTGCAAGCTTCAGTGGAGATGTTACAGGGACTGCTGCATTCTCCTACAGTAATACAAAATGCCTGATTGTTTATGCATCAAACACAGAAAATAACATCTACAATCTCAGCGCGACCAAAACAACAACCCACTCTACTGGAAACACATCACTGATCTCTCCCAGATAAGAGATATTGGATACGATATAAAAAAGGGGTTCTGTAATCCAGAGCCCCTTTTATTGTAGCGTTTTTTTCTTTTTTAGAAACCAGTTTACATACCAGCTCTTTCCTGAAGCCAGTGTTCAACCTCAATGGCAGCCATACAGCCAGTTCCGGCTGCTGTGACAGCTTGTCTGAAAACATAGTCCTGAACATCACCTGAAGCGAAAACTCCCTCTACGGAGGTTGCAGTTGAGCCTGGGGTTGTTTTTATATACCCCTGTTCATCAAGCTCAAGCTGGCCGTTGAGAAAATCGGTATTTGGTTTATGACCGATAGCCTCAAATGCACCAGCAACCTGCAGTTGTGAAATGTCCCCTGTCACAGTATCCTTAAGCCTGAGAGCTTCGAGTTGGTTGTCACCAACGAATTCCTCAACAGTTTTGTTCCATACGATCTGTACTTTTGGGTTAGTGAGAATTCTCTTCTGCATGACCTTACTTGCTCTCAGTTCATCCCTTCTGTGTACCAGATATACTTTTGATCCGAACTGTGTGAGATGAAGAGCTTCTTCAACAGCAGTATCTCCTCCTCCAATGACAGCCAGTTCTTTATTTCTGAAAATCGGTAGTCCCCCATCGCAAGTTGCACATGCCGAAATGCCCCTACCCCAGAGTCTCTGTTCTGATTCCAGGGGTAATCTTTTTGCGGTCGCACCTGTTGAAATAATTAAAGCTTCGGCCGTATACGAGTCATCACTCATTGACGTTACACTAAAGGGATAGGTCTTTAGGTTTACCTCTTTAATATCTTCGGTGATCAGTCTTGTACCATGTTTTTCAGCCTGCTCCCGCATATTGCTCATAAGCTGAGGACCTAAGATGCCCTCAGGAAAACCGGGGAAATTTTCGATAATATTGGTGATCATAAGCTGGCCGCCCGGAATTCCCCCCGCCTGAAATCCTTCAAACAGCAAAGGTGACATATTTGCTCTCGCCGCATAGTTTGCCGCAGTCAATCCAGATGGTCCCGATCCTATGATTATGAGTTTTTCCACCAACACCCCCCGTATTCTTATAATTTGCAAGACAAAATGAGAAGAGAAAATATAATTAAATACTCAAACACACAAAACTGAAAAGGATAAATCCCTGCTCCCTGCAGGATTCAGTTTTGTGCCGGGGAATCCGCTAATTGGATATGTTTTTCCGAAGTCTGCCTGCATGCGATGAAGGCGACAACCAGACGTTCAACAACTGTAACCACAGAGAGCAGAGTAGTCAAAGCCAAAATCCACACCATAGCATCAGGTCCAAGCAAAAACCCTAAAGCAATCAGTATAAGCCTTTCCGGCCTTTGAAGTATCCCCCGAGAGCAACTGATTCCAGCCCCTTCGCAGCGAGCTTTGACATAACTCACCATTACCGATCCGGCCAGTGCAGTAAAGCATAAATATGCACTATAGTTTCCAAAATCCGTACTATTTATGTAGTAAACAAGCAGTCCCATAAGCAGGGCGATTTCTGTGATTCTGTCACAGCTTGAGTCCAGAATCGCACCAAAGTCGCTTGTTTTGCCACTCTCCCTTGCAAGCAAACCATCCAACCCATCCATAAGTGCCCCAAGTATAAGAAAACCCAGAGCCTCTCGCCAACGAGCAGCAATGCTTAATCCTGCTGCGATAATAAATAAAACCACCCCCATAAACGTAATGATGTTTGGGTGAATCTTTATCTTTATCAATAGTTTTACCAAAGGTCTCAAAATCGAACTATACAGAGGTTTTATCCCTTCTAACATCCCAGTTTCCCTTATGAATACCCGGCGCCAGCCAGCGTTAAACAAGTATCAAAAAAAGCAACATATCAGGTTAATATAAATTTGGCATTGGATTAATTTAAATAATTATATTTGATAGAAGTTTTTTCAGGTTTTTTGACAAATAGTTCTGCATATACTATATTTAACGACTATTTCAATCAGAACTAAGTGATTTTGGAGGATTTATGTCTAAAACATGTGAAGTGTGCGGAAAGCACCCACGTTCGGGAAATACTATCTCCCATGCCCACAACGTAAACAAAAGGATTTTCTACCCTAATCTCAGAACCATTAAGCAGGTTATTAATGGTACCAGCAAAAGAGTGAAGGTGTGTATGAAATGCCTTAAGACTATGTCAAAAGTTTAAGTGTCACCAGCGGAATAAATTTGTAAGGAAAGGGGCTTATCAGAATTAAGCCTCTTTCTTTTTTTCGTTTTCTATTCTCCCCCTGTACCTGGGTTCAACAACATCCCCAACCGGATAGGAACCAAGCAAGCGGTAGAAGGTGGTGATTTCCTGTAGATGGGACACGGCCTTCATTGATACTGAGCTGCGGATATCGCCCTTGAAATCGAGATAAAACAAATATTCAAAACCTCTGTTGAGAACAGGGCGGGATTCAATTTTATACAGATCAATTTCTCTCAGTGCAAAAACGCTGAGAGCTTTAAACAAAGCACCTGGAATATTTTTTATCGAAAACACAATGGAAGTTTTCATCTGAGCGCTCTCTTTGGTGCCCATTTTTTTTGATAATGCCAAAAACCGGGTTGTGTTTGCTTTGTTATCTTCGATATTTGATGCGAGCAGATCCATATCGTAATCAATAGCAGCCTGCATGGATGCAACTGCTGCTACATTTTCAAGTTTCTCTTCTCTGATTTTTTTCACCGCAAGGGCAGTGCTGGGATAAGAGATAAGATCATCTTTACTGAATTTGTTTCTGAGAAACTGCTTACACTGGGCAAAGGCCTGGGGGTGTGAGTAAACCTGCTTGATACTGTTTATGGTGCACCCTTTGTTTGCCATAAGATGGTGATGTATTCGGAGATAAATTTCACCTGCTATATTCAATCCACTCTCGAGAAGAAAATCATAGTTCTGATATATACTGCCGGCAAAGGAATTTTCAATAGGAACAATACCAAATGTATGTTCACCATCTTTTACCGCCTGAAAAACCTGTTCAAATTCAGAATACGCCACAGTTCTCTGTTCATCACCAAAATACTCTTTTGCTGCAAGTTCACTGAAAGCCCCTCTTTCCCCTGGAAATGCAATGCTCATTGATTCACTCTCCCATAACCTGCAAACCTGTTGCGATAGTATTCTTGACTCAATTCACTATATATGACACCATTTGAGCTACTGGCATGGACAAACCTTCCATTTCCCATATATATCCCAACATGGTTTATTCTTCCCGAGTTATCTCCTCTAAAAAAAACGAGATCTCCCACCCTGGCCCTGTAGGCAGGTATTGAGGTTGTTACCTCCCTCATTTTGCTTGAAGAGTACTGAAACTCCAAGCCAAATGCATCTTTGAATACCGCACTCACAAGCCCTGAGCAATCAATACCTCTTCTGGTTTTACCACCATACCTGTAGGGCACTCCCAGATATGATTCTACAATTCTTCTGAATCTTGAAGACTGTGGGGAAACAATTCGGTTTGGGGAGGATTTCTCACGATTGGGCTGTGATGCTTTACGGGTATAACGCACTGAAGAAGTCATACACCCTGATATACAAAACAGAAGTAGGAAAACACCCAGTAATTTCATACCTTACCCGAATACAGAAAATTTTATCCAGCATTATTTCTGATAATATTTTGTACAGCAAATCCAGCTTTAAGTAAAATACTTTCCTGCCACTGTGGAGAGATAAACTGCACACCAACAGGTAAGCCTTGAGATGTTTCTCCCCCGGGTATACTGATACCGGGTATGCCTGCCAGGTTAGCCGATACAGTGTAGATATCGTTTAGATACATCTGTAAGGGGTCGCTGATTTTTTCACCGATCTTAAATGGTGCAGTTGGGGTGACAGGTGAGATTATGAGATCACAATTACTGAATGCTCTGTTAAAATCCTCAATAATTAAGGTTCTCACTTTTGCGGCTTTAAGATAGTAAGCATCATAATAACCTGAGCTAAGCACGTAAGTTCCAAGCATAATGCGCCTTTTAACTTCTGAACCAAACCCCTGTTTTCTGGTTTGGGTGTACATGTCGGTCAGATCATTCTGTTCCTCTGCCCTGAATCCATATTTCACACCATCATACCGGGCAAGGTTTGAAGAAGCTTCTGCAGTACAGATTATGTAGTATGCAGAGATTGCGTATTTGAGATTGGGAAGAGAAACCTTCACCACCTCAGCCCCGTTATTTTTCAAAGAATCGATTACATGTTCGATTCGATCCCTGACCTCCTGAGAGAGTCCCTCTCCGAAATATTCATCAGGTATACCGATTTTTAACCCTTTCACATCCCCTGAATACAAATCGGCAGTATTCTGAAAAGGTCTGCCGGCGTAGGTTGAATCCCTTTTGTCATCAGCGGAGATCACAGAGAGTAGAGTCCCGGCATCCCTCACATCATTTGTTAATGGTCCGATCTGATCAAGAGATGAAGCGAATGCCACCAGTCCATAGCGCGATACTCTTCCGTAGGTTGGTTTGAGCCCTACCACCCCACAGTGGCTTGCAGGCTGACGTATTGAGCCTCCGGTATCAGACCCAAGAGTGGCTGGTACCAGATCCGCCCCAACAGCCGCAGCACTCCCACCGCTTGAACCTCCTGGTATACGTTCTGGATCATATGGATTTGCAGTAGTTCCGGCGTGAGAGGTTTCTGTGGTAGACCCCATTGCGAATTCATCCATATTGGTCTTACCCACAATAACAGCACCCGCCTGGAGCAAAGCATCAATGACAGCTGCATTGTAAGGGGGGACAAATTTCTCCAGCATACGTGAAGCACAGGTTGTAGAGATTCCGGATGTACAGATATTGTCTTTGACACCGATTGGAATACCAAGCAGTGGCATTTTTTCCTTTTCTTTTTGGGGCAATTTGTCAAGCTGCTGAGCTCTGTTCAGGGCCGATTCAGACAAAACTGTAATAAAGGAATTAAGCGCCTTATCATCATTTGCGATTCTTTCGAGAGACTTTTTGACCACTTCGACACAAGATAGTTCCCCACTTTTAATCTGCTGAACAATATCAGTCACAGGGTAATCGAAAAACGCCATCTATGCTTCAACCTTTCTGTTTACATACTATGAAACTTTTTATCTGTACCAACGGAAAAAGTAAAGGCTTGTAATAATGCCCAGTATTGACAATAAAGTAAATCTTATCTGGAACCCGAGTTGAAAACGAATAGCATTCATGTCCAGAACAACAGGGTTATTGTTTTCAAAATCACCTATACCAAAAGGTATACTGAATGTAAAAAAAGTTTTTACAACATTGTCTCCCGGTATCATTTCCACCAAAGTATTTAAATACGAGCCGATTAAAATACCAACCAATACAACCAAAACAAGAGTTGCCACTCTTTTTTCCTTTAACGGAACTGCCATAAACCGGTCCTTTCAACAATGATCACTACAGGTAAGAAACAAACACTATTTCTTACATAATATAATATTTACCTTCAGAAAACAACTCAGGAGAGAGTTAAAAATCAGTTTGAGAATTCCTGCAGAACAATTTCCTTTTCAATCTCTCTTCCTCCCCTTATGATTACCATGGTAACAGCGTCCCCCACAAAGTAATCCACAAAGAAGCCATCAATATCCTTATGTGAATGGATTGTTCTGTTACCCATTCTCTTGACTATATCTCCCGGTCTGAGACCAGCCTTTGCCCCGGGACTTTTTTCCTGTATTGAGACAATCACTACCCCTTCCAGACCATCATGCCCCAGAGCAAGGGCAACCGAACGATTAAGGTCCTGAACAGAAATTCCAGTCCATACCTGGCGGCGCTGCCCGAAGTCAATAAGTTCCCGGGCAACTTTTCTTGCTCTGTTTATCGGGATGGCAAAGCCCATGCCCACCGACCCTCTGACATCACGGCTGCCAGTGTAAATAAAGGCATTAATCCCAATAACTTCTCCGGAAGCGTTCACAAGGGGTCCGCCCGAATTACCAGGATTGATTGCAGCATCAGTCTGGATCATATTTTGGTAATAAACACCTTCAGATGGTGCGAAATTTCGGTCAAGAGCACTTATCACCCCAACGGTAACAGTTGGATGAGCATCATTTATAAAGTTAAGAAACGGATTACCAATCGCGATACTCCATTCGCCGATCAGAGAATGATCGGAATTGCCAAATTTCACAGGTTTGAAATCATTCCCTTCAACAGCAATGACAGCCAGGTCAGTTAACTCGTCATGACCGATAACTTCCCCTTCCAGCCTTCTGCCATCGGGGAAATTTACGTACAGTTTTGCAGCGTTCTGAACGACATGATAACTTGTGAGAATCATACCGTCTTCACTTATAACAACTCCAGAGCCTATACTTTCAACCTGCCGGTATCTGGGCATCGTTTCGTGACCGAAAAAGAAATTAAAAAACTCTTCACCATGGGTCGGACGTCTGACCCGTCGCATCTGAGTCACAACAATTCCCACCACACTTGGTGCAACCTCATAAGTGGCCTTCACAATGGCAGTCTGCCTTGAGGCGCTCAGGTTGTCCAGGGCATGAAGGGACTGGTTGACATTTGGGTTGCGGGTAAAAGTGTTTTGCTCCTGATAACTATCGGCTTTGAAGAACCATGAAGTGTAAATACGTCTGATTACCTCTCCGCCAGAAAAAAATCCAATTGTCATTCCCACGATCAGAAACAACAAATAGATCTCAACTTTTCCTCTGTTTCTCATCTCAGATCCTCTGAATTATAAGCAACCCATTCGAGAAAAAGGCCACAAGCAGGGGCAGTCTGCCCGACAAGTGATCTTTCTTTCAAACGAATAACATTGTCGATAGTTTCTTTTATCTGACCTCTCCCGATGTCGATCAGTGTTCCTACCAATGATCTAACCATCTTATATATAAAGCGATCAGCCTTAATTGTAAGTTTCCAAAGCTCACCATCTTTGTCAAGGTTTGCGCTGATTATATTGCAAACAGTATTGTCCGTAGAGCTCCCGGAGGCGCAAAATGCAGCAAAATCGTGAGATCCGTGAAGAAAGGATAGATTGAAAATAACTTTCTCCCACACGACAGGATAATACACAAACCATGAGTGGTTGCGGTACAACGGACTTTTCCGCTGGGTAATACAGTAGGTGTATTCTCGTTCTTTTGCAGAAAAGCGGGCATGGAAATCACCCTTAACCTCTCTTAGGCTGTAAACAGCGATATCCTTAGGCAATAATCCATTTACAGATGCTTCCCATTTAAACAGATCGGCCCCTTCGGGCAAGTCAATATGAGCACCCTGACCTCTTGCATGCACCCCGGCATCAGTACGCCCCGCACCGGTCACACTACATGGTAGCCTTGCCACAACGGAGAATGCATTTTCAAGTTGCTGCTGTATGCTTGGGGAGTTTTTTTGTATCTGCCACCCTCCATACTTCGAACCATCATATTCGACCCTGAAAAAACACCTCATCAAAGAGCCCCTTCAATTTCACAGACTTCAGCCCTGACGATTTTGCAGCAGAACATCTGTACGTCGTTTTGAGTTGGTGTTATACGCCCGCTTTTGACCCCTGTATCAAATTCGTAAAGCAGGCGGATTATATTTCTGAGTTGTTTGTCGGAGTAATTCCTTGCCTGGGAAACGATTCCAGACTTAATTATCACTGGGTAAACTTTCTTTTTATCCTTTTCGGTAAGCAACCCCGCAGCCTGCCCGATTCTTAGAGCAGCGTCGTTGCTTGCAGAGTAATCTTTTGAATAAAAAGCCTTTATCACACCCGGGTTTGTCTTTGAAAACCTTCGGATGCGATAGAGAGCCCAGAAGTGTTTGAATAAAGCAGACACCATGAGAGGTGCTGCAAATTTATAAGAAAAGAGAGAATCAACTATATCCAGTGCTCTGGGCAGGTTTTTCTCACCCAAAGCGGAGGTGAGCTCATAGACAGTCATTGCCCTGTTTGCTCCCGATATCAGATCTATACATTTTTTATTTACCGGTTCACCCGGAGGCAGATGAATATCTATTTTTTGAAGCTCAGAGTAAAGAGCCTCAAGGTCATATCCAACCAGATCAACCAGATATTCCGCATCGGATTGTGATATTGATCTTGAAAACAATTGACCAATATTACTCACAAGCCACTCTGCTATTTTGTAATCAGGTGGTCTGAGAAACTTTTTTATTTCGAATCGGGGATCGGAGGAACGCTTTTTAAGCCCGAGTTTTTTTGGAAAACCCTTATCCCCCGGGCTATCCTTGGTTTTCTTATTATCTTTTTCCTCCCCCTCGATGATCAGGTATACGTCCAGATCATAATCCAGGTAAGAGTTGATCTCCTCTAGCTCCTTTTCTGAAAGAGATTGTATATGAGTTAACAAAAACACTCTTGTCTCTTCAAACATTGAAGGAGTTATCATTTTCTGCAAAAAATAAGAAAGGGTTTCTTCGGTGGGATCGTAATTTACAAGCAGATACTCCCCGTGAGTTTTCTTTATTTCAGAGATAAACTTCTGACGGTAGTTGAGTTTACTGAGTGAATCATTTCCACTGAGTATAAGTACTCCTGATCCTGTTTTTTCTATTCCGTTCATGGGATAAGTGGCTCCAATATAGCCTGAGTTTTGTTGACAGTTTCAGCAAAAAGCACCTGAGCTCTTATAAAGCGGGCTGCATCTGTGCGCATAACCCTGTTTATCATTGTGGCGAGTTCATGAGCGGTTTGGGCTTTGAATCCAACACCGGAACTGATAAGCCTCTCGAAGCTCTCCCGTTTATCGTAATAGTTTGGACCAAAAAAAACAGGTATTCCAAATCTTGCAGCATCCCAGACATCATGCCCCCCCACATCTACAAGGGTACCTCCGACAAACCCCACATCTGCTACACTATAGAGATCCTGCAGAGCACTTTTCGTTTCGATAAGACAGGTTGTCCAGGTTTGGGAAGTTTTTGACTCTTTAAGATGTACCACATCATCTCCCCCCAGCTCTGCTATAAGTTGCCCTGCGGTCTCAGGATGCCTGGGGACGACAATCAATTTGAACTGTAATCCCAAAGCTCTAAGCTCCTCTGTGCACTGGCGAAGTATAACACCCTCTCCGGGATAAATTGATCCGGCAGTCAGAAGAAGAACACTCTCTTCAACACTGAGTTTCTTGCGTAAACTGCTCCATGTCCTGCGCTCTGGTCTTTTGACATTGACAAAACTGTTAAGATTCCCTACCACATGGATATGGTTGGCAGCTACGCCCATGAAGGAGTAGCGTGAAGCATAGATTTTATCCTGTACCAGTACGATATCCATTTTCTCAAACAAAGGTTTAAATACAAACTTCAGGGCAGCAAATCTTTTATATGTTTTCTCTTCGAGCCGCCCGTTTACTATTCCCACCGGCACATTTTGCTTGCTGGCAGCCAGAAGCATTGATGGCCACAATTCAGTTTCGATAAGCCATATACGCTGGACGTTGAAGTTATTTATCACTTTTCTCATGTACGGGACAGTATCGTAGGGCAAATACCCCACAGCACAGATACTGGCTCTTAGGTTATTTTCCAAAAACTCTACACCCGCCTTTGAGGCAGCGGTTACAAGGTATAAATCGGCAGGGTGATGAGAGGAGATAAAGTCCACAAATTTACAAAGTGTTTCAGCTTCGCTCAACGAAGCAGCATGCAGCCACACAACAGCCCGGGCATTGTGGTCCTTGAGCTTTCGTGGCAGATTCTGCCGTTCGCGATATCCCCATACAGCATTCTTTTCTTTGAAAAAGATTGCCAAAACAGGCACAGCGATTTTGAGAAGTGCCATGAAAACGAAACTGTACAATGTTATAAAAATAGTTGTAATATGCTTATTCATGAAGTTTAGCTGCAAACTGTAACCTGATTTTTCCCTTTACGTTTTGAACTGTACATTGCCGCATCAGCCTTAGCTATGAGCTCATCTTTTGTTATCGGTTCACTTCCACGATACACAGCCAAGCCAAAGCTTGCAGTATAAGTAAAACTCACGGAAGCACTGGTGAAAGGTCGCTCTGAAATTATCCGGCAGATCCTTTCAACCAAAACTTCTCCCCCTTTTTCATCTCCATCCGGCAAAACCAGACAAAACTCCTCTCCCCCGTAGCGTGCCACCACATCAGCAGTGCGAACATTTGAGACAAGTCGTCGGGTAAGATCTTTTATCACAGCATCCCCTATCTGATGGCCGTAAGTATCATTTATCATCTTAAAATTATCGATATCAAGAAATACAAGTGAGAAGTCGCTTTTTCTGCGATTTGCACGGGCGATCTCCCGGTCGAGAGTTTCATGAAAGAAACGATGATTTCCGATACCTGTAAGGCTGTCTGTTTTGGCCTGAAACCGGGTCAGGATATCAACATAGCCATGTTCAACCACAGGTGCAACCAAAGATGTAAAAACATGCATAAATTGATTGCAATCCGCAGTGTCATCATTATTTTCGTACCTGTATACCGCGATCGATCCGATAGTTTTGCCTGCCAGAACCATGGGGACAGAAACACACCTGAGTTTTTTATCTATCGAGGCATTGTGCTCACTTTGCCTGCCCTTGAAAACAAAAACAGGTATATCATCACAAACAAACTCCTGCTTGTCCAGATAGGGAAACACCTCATTCCAGAACTGCAGCAGCTTTGTTTTAATCTTCTCATCCTCCAGTTCGCCATTTTGTGGTGAAACGTAGATTTCCCTGAACCCTTTTAGGTTTACACCCACAGTACAGAAAACCGCATCCGTTCTTTGGTTGGCCTCTTCAAGAACCACTTTCATAACTTCTGAAATTTCAAGGGACAGCATTAGCTTGCGGCTGAAGTAATAAAGGGCAGTGATGTCGTAGATATGTTTTTTGACACCCGGTTCCAGGAAATCGGACTGTTGCATAAGCTTAAGGCTCTTGAGATGAAAAAGTCTGGATGCAATAGCTTTTTCAACCTGAAAAACGAAATCAGAAACAGCAAATGGTTTTGTAAGATAAGATACAGCCCCCATATTCAGGGCTTTTGTTGCGGTATCAAGCGAAGCATATCCGGTAATCACAATCACCTCAACAAATTCATCTTTGCTTTTGGCATATGGCAGAATCTCTGTGCCGGATATATCGGGGAGTTTAAGATCAGTAACAACAAGATCAAACTCGAACTGGTCTATCAGGGAGAAAGCCTCCCTGCCATTATTGCACACTTTCACCTTGTAATTTGGCTTCAGAGCGGTTTTCAGGACTTCGCAAATCACCTTTTCATCATCGACTATTAAGATGCTGCAATCAGTGGGGCGTTTAACTAAGGATTGTGTGCTCATAGATTACCGGATAAGGTTTCTGGATGAACCAGAAGAATGTAATTAAGGAAACACAATTAAAATACTATATTTATATGCTCTGACAAAAGTTCATTGTAATATAAATCCCAGAGAAACAGAAAATCAGGGGAAATTATGTCGTTAACAGTCACTAAAGAATATGAGTTCCGATACAAAGGGCAAAGTCCTGCATTGGTTTTGCTATGTAATGACTTACATCAGAAATTACCGGCAGCAAAGTTTGACTTCGGATTAGGGTAAACCTATTTTTTCACCAATAACTGATCGGTACGCCCTCGCTGTACCTTAATTTTTTCCTCATCAATATTCGGCAGGTGAATAATGGCCCCAAGACTTAGGTATCATCTTACATTTTTTACCACATTTTTAGCAGTTCTCATGCTCTCCTGCACACAGGAGGATAGTTTAACCGGTGCAGGCAGCGAAATAATCAACATCCATGACCCGGAGCTTAATGATCCTGATGGGAATTTTCGCAGCCTCAACTCCCGCAATTTCATTAAAGGCGGGTTCAGCCTTCCTTTGGAGTCTGACAGCACTTTCGGTCACCATTTCGGTAAACGAGAAATAATGGTGGGTTCGATTGGAAATCAGAACATGTTGGGATATGCGGGTTTTTACATACCTTTCAGAGATACCACCAAAAAATATAAGTTCAACAATGATGATCAGCTGTTGAGTGCATATCTGCACATCAACGCAGATACTTCTCATGAAAACGAATCATCACAAACAGTACAAGTTTACATCTCCTCACCCAAATCCCCCAATGAACTTGTCAGGTTTAACCCCGAAGATCCTCTTTTGGGAACAGCTACAATTGCCGCAGAGTCAAAAGACTCAATACGTCTTCCGGATGATTTAGCCAGTGCAATGTATGATATCGTGACCTTCAACCGTTCAGGTGTTGACAGCACGGATTTACCCGCGCAACAGTTCGCCTTCACTTTTCCCGACAGCAGCGAATCTCTAAATTACATCTTAGCCCCCTACATCACCTTCAATATTTTGGCCAAGGATACAATACAGCACACTCTCAGAAGTATCTCAGAGTACACGGTTTACGAAAAGGACGGAGACTCACTCTCTCAGCAGCCAGTTTCATCTGTAAGTTCAAGAAGGATTGCAGTGCTGGAGCTGGACTTAAACCAGATATACGATAGTGTATATAACACTTCCGGCACCGATTTCGAAGGCATACTGAGCGGCAGATTTGAATTTGAGGGGAAACCATCAACAGAGCTTATGCGTAAAGACGACAATGTCAGTTTCAGATACATACTGATGGATACTCTTATCACCAATCAAAACACTCTTAACAATCTCTTTTCAAATATTACTACCCCTGTTGTCATAAAGGATAAAAATTTTACTATTTCAATAAGAGCTGCACTGCAGAACATCATACGTTCGGGCAGACCAGATTCAGCATACCTATACATTCAGACAGTTGGAAGCAAAAATCATCTTGGACAGATAGAATGGTCCACACCATATAATTTCCAGGCAGTTTTAACAACCATCAGATAAGAGTGGGAAACATGGCAAAAAAAATAATTGTATACCTTTTTATTGTAGCGATATCTGTACAGGCCCGTTCCTATTTAGGACTCAACTACCCGCTTGGCTTGCCTATGGAAGGAACACCGGGGATGTCAAGATCTATGGGTAACACCGGAACCGGCATCAGAGACATATCCCTTGGTTTGGCTCTTAACCCTGCCAATATGGCTATGCCTAACCAATCAAGCTTTTCAACGCTCTATTCTTTGGAAATGAACACTTTCAACGGCAACAGTAAAGAACGTGTACAAAGCTCCCACCCCTCTTTTATCTCCTTTATCATGCCCCTTGGGCAGCTTGGTAATGTTGGTGTTTCGGTTGACAAAAGAACCGACGGAGAAAGCAGCCACAGAAGTGTAGGATTCTTTGAGGGTACAGAGGATACAATCTACACCGGGATAGTCAGAAGCGGTGGTCTTACTGCCTGGCAAGGTGGCTGGGGATATCAGTTCCAAAATGATCTGAGTATTGGTGTAACCTACGAACGTTTTTTCTACAACATGAAAACCGATCGGATTCATGGTTTTGCAGATGGTGATGATAATGTGGGCAGAATCATCAATAGAAATCAGATTTCGTTTCCTGCAAACGGAATACGGGGGGGTATACTCTACCCAATCAACAAACTGAGTATTGGTGTCTCCGGGGAGTATATCTTCCCTTCTGAAGGCACTATAGACAGTGAACTGATTTTGTATGATGGTACAACCAAAAGTGAGAGGGATATTTCGGTGCATCTGCCTCCCTCTGCATCAGTTGGTCTCTCCTACAGGTTCAATCGCCACTGGCTCGCAGCGGCTGATGTTGGTGTAACACTGTGGGATCGGTACATATCAGATATCGACAACACAGATGATCTGCGCAGGGCATACTCCTTCTCAGCAGGGGCCAATTACACACCTGTGCGGGGGCAGATAACCCAAAACTACTGGGAGAGAATACAGTACAGGGCTGGGCTAAATTATTCTCAGATGCCTCTTGAGGGAGCGTCTTCAAGATCTCTGAGCATGGGGTTAGGCTTGCCTGTCCAGGAAAGCTCGGGGATTCTTGACGTTGTATTTGAAATGGGCAGACGTACAGACGATCACGATGAGAGGCTTAAAGACTACTCAGAGTCATTTTACAGGATTCATCTTGGTATAAATGGCAGCAGAAAATGGTTTGAACAAAGACGATATACGTACTGACCGGGATTATAGGATTTTCCGGCAAGCTCAATTTATGGGCCTGCCGGTCTTGGTCATGTATGATTCACAATTCTATTCCGGACAGTCTTGATATAACATATATTCCATATGCATTAATTGAAGCGACCCTCACTTAATGCCTCTCTGGAATATATAAGACAAGACAGATATGCACCGCAGAAAAAAAACAGAAAAAATTCTCAGACGCCTGATACGCAAAAAAGTTGCCCATAGAAACAGTAGCGTTCACACAACCGGCACTCTGTCTTCTTCTGCATACCCGGAAACTCCATCAGGAGTGCAGATTGACACCAATATTCCTGAATATTACAACGACACATATATCCGGGCAATCCCAAGAGATCCGGAACATGTTTTTGTGTACTGGGAAATAGGTACAGAAACAAAGAAACTGACTCAGAAATATATGGGTGAAGAGGTAACCAGGGCAAAAGAAACGCTTCGCCTGACTCAGATAAACAGTCTGGATGACATACCGAAGAAAAAAGTTGTCACAGAAACCAAGATAGAGCGTAAACCTGACAACCGAGTTATCGAAGTACCAAAACCGGGAAAAACATATCAGGTGCAGTTTGGTTTAAAATCAGCACAAGGGAACTTTTTACCAATCACCAATTCTAAACCATTGCCACTTCCCAGCCGCACTGTATCTGAGCCCCGTCCGGACAGAAAAGAGAAAGTCGACACTGAAGCTGTCACGAGACTCTCTTTGGAGGGTATGCCACCAGAAATGGGACTCTCAGAGCAGATAAGTGGACTTAACCTCCCATCCAGCGATAGCCAAACAGAAAAATTCAGCGGAAAAACTGAAAGCGGAAAATGAGCAAAGAGAAAGAAATTACCTGCGCAACAAAGCCCAATGGGTATTTATGTCTGGTACTTCATGCTCATCTGCCTTATGTCCGCCATCCTGAAAAAGACTACATAATGGAGGAGAACTGGTTTTATGAAGCGCTAACAGAAACCTATATTCCCCTTCTGCTCATGTTCAGAAATCTCCGTGATGACAATGTTCCGTTTAAACTTACAATGTCTCTGACACCTCCCCTTTGCGCAATGATAAATGATGAGCTGTTGCAGGAAAGATACAGCAGACATCTAAGGAAACTTATATCACTGGCGAAAAAGGAGATCATACGAACCAGGGACGACCCTCAATTAAATCAGATAGCTGAGTTTTATCTCGACAAATTCAATCTTACCTACCATCTTTATGAGAATAGATTCGGGAGAAACTTGCTAAAGGAGTTCAGAGAAGCGCAGGAGCTTGGTTTCCTGGAAACTATCACTTGTGCAGCAACTCACGGCTATCTGCCCAATATGCAGTTTAACGTAAATGCAGTACGGGCACAGATAAGGTTAGGAGTTGAGTCACACACTCAAAATCTGGGCACAGCTCCCAAAGGGATCTGGTTGCCGGAGTGTGGTTACTACCCGGGTCTGGAGGAGATCCTTCACCAAGAGGGTTTGGGCTTTTTCTTTATGGAGACCCATGGTTTACTTCTTGGTAAACCGCGTCCGAGTTATGGGGTTTTTGCTCCGGTATACTGTAAAGATGCCCCAGTTGCGGCTTTTGGAAGGGATGTGGAATCCTCCCGTTCAGTTTGGAGTGCGGATCAGGGATACCCCGGGCACCCGTCATACAGGGATTTTTATAAGGATATCGGGTATACCCTTGAAATGGACTATATTGCGCCATATATCGATCCTGCCGGTATCAGAATTCAAACAGGAATAAAGTACCACAGGGTAACAGACCGGCAAAGCGAGGAAAAGGAGCCATATAACCGCCTGGAGGCACTGCGTACAGCTTCAGAGCACGCGGGAAATTTTATGCACAACAGAGAGCAGCAGATTCTACACCTTAATGAGGTTATGGACCGACCTCCCATAATCTCCTCACTCTATGATGCGGAGCTTTTCGGTCACTGGTGGTATGAGGGTCCGGAATGGCTCAATTACCTTTTCCGCAAAAGCTGTTTTGAGCAAAACACCTATCAACTCATAACCCCATCTGAATATCTGAGTCTCTATCCGGAAAACGACACAATAGAGCCATCCTTCTCAAGCTGGGGTGAAGGTGGTTACTCTTATGTATGGCTCAACGAAACCAACAGCTGGATATACCGCCATATTCACCGTATGGAGAACAGAATGGTCGAGAGTGCGAGAAAGTTTGCAGGTGCCAGTGGTATGGAACGACGCATACTGAACCAAATGGCACGGGAACTGCTTCTTTCTCAGAGTAGTGACTGGGCGTTTATCATGAAAACAGGGACCATGGTAGAGTATGCCATTCGCAGAACAAAGGAGCACATTTCAAATTTTCTCAAACTATACGATCTTCTGAACAAAGAAAGTAGAGACGTGGCGTTTTTGTCCCTTGTGGAATCAAGGAACAATATTTTTCCCGATATAGACTTTACAATTTACTGCTGACCAAACAAACTTTATCGCATAACAGTAGCCAAGGAGGTCATGGTGAAACGGTTATTTTGCGTTTGTCTTCTCGGTATTTTCTCCCAAATACCACTCTCAGCAGAACCTCAGTTCCTTAACATATACGGTAACCTCGGCTACGGGTTCGGCATGGGCGGGTACTACATAGGCTCAAGCGACACCTACCATGGTAACAACGACCCCATCGAAACAAAAGACCATTTTCTCAATCTTGGTCATGGATTTAAAATGGAGGTGGGAAGCGGCATAATGATACTCCCGTTCCTCGAAACAAGAATCTCTTTTGACCTCACATTAGGGGCTCCTTCTCCGGAAATCCGCTCGCGGAGAACAAACGAAATAGTTGAGGATACGGTTATCGACTACAGCTATTCATCAAGGGGGTTACGGGTTATCTTTGCACCCTATTTTGAACTCATAGACAATGTGGAGATGTATCTTGGAGTAGGCATGGTATTCAATTCTGTTCGTTCAAAGCAGGAAATAACCATAACCATAAGTGAACCGGAAATACTTCGAACCGCAGAAATTGTTCAGGAAATTCCACTTGCAATCGGGTTTACTGGGGTTGCAGGTATAGAGTTTCCTATTGCAGAATCTATCTCGTTTATGGGAGAGATCAGATTCGAACAAATGAACCACAAACTCCAACGAGAACAGGTGGAGTCCCTTTTCAACTTCCCTGATATCAGAACCATTTCATATGAGCAGGATGACACAGAAAGGAATCCCCCCCCAAATATCCCGGGGTCAAACTGGGGGATAAGATTAGGATTAAAGCTTTGGCTCTTGTGATACACCAGCCAAAAACTCAAAACTCAAAGCTGGCTGTGACTCCCCATTCATCCTGACCCATGTAGAAGTCGAAATACATTGGGTCAATATACAGCCCGGCTCCTCCAAAAAAGAGGTTATCCATTTTCAACGATGATGTCAATTCTGAAATCTTTTCTGGTGCTCTTGCAAATCCAAATCGTACAAAATAGTTGGAAAACAACCGACCTTGCAGTCCGCCACGAAAGATATACACAATATCAGTGTTCCTGTCAAAAAGACCCAGAATCTCCACATCAAAAGGAACCGTAACCTCAACACCCTGCATCAGATTAAGCTTGTATGCAACGCCGGTGACCAAAGTACGTTGCCTGGATTCGATCCAACCTCTGCTTTTTTTATCCTCCTGAACACTCTCACCGGTAATATCAACAGACATTGAATCGTTCACCATACCGGTATCTGAAAATTCCAGATAAGATGCATCGGTGCGTTTCCACTCATAACCAAGCAGATTTCTGAATACAAGTGAAAAGTCGAGATTAGGTGTAACATTGGATTGGAAAAAGCCCAGATCCATTGTCAGTCGCCTAAGGTGATTTTCACTTTCCAGAATAAATCTGCCATCGTTATCGATGAAATTATTCGTTTCACTCAACTGGTTGCCTGAAGTGTTATGTGGAGGCGTAAACATCTCCTCATTCCAGCTCATACGCTGATATTTAAAGTTCAATCCATATTCAACCGGCCCTTGTGCATCGACCTGTTCAGAAAGCCGTCCTGACAAGTTTGTGGTAAATTCATAAATCTGACCGGCTTCACCTCTGTTCATCCTGTAAAACAAGCCAATTGCACCCTCATTCGTTGCGAATCCCATACCCAGGGGAAGCTGAATTTTCTCATAAAGAGAATCCTGATCATACCCCAGTGCAATGACTCCCCTCTCACTTAAGTGACTTCTGTAGCTATAAACCAATGCGGGGTTAATCAGTCCCTGCATCACTCCCCTGGGCATAGCGGTTCCGGCTCCACCCAGAGACCGCGAGATCAGACTACTCGATGTGAGCTGAGAAGTCAGAACTCTGTCTGTTTCCTCTGCAATAACAGAAAAAGTAAAAAGGGTGCAGAAACAAACCACTATGATGGCTATAGAAATTTTTATTTTCATTTTAATCTCCGTCTATTTTCACGTTGGGAGCAAGCATTACTACAGGCAGACACAAAAAATTACCGTTAGCACTGCAGATAATTTATTTAAATATAGATCATGCTTGGAAGATTAAAGAAATACAGCCACAAAGAATGATACTGCCTGGAAAAAAAACTACAGAAATGCCAGATCACGGTAAACCATTCAAATTCATAGAGTTTTGATTTTAAATATTCTCATTCTCACCAGATTCGGGTACCCAGCTCAAGAGAGAAAAAGCGTCCGGGTGTAAGAGTTCCGGGAGACTCCTCAATTTCAGCATCGAAGAGGTTTTGTGCGCTCAAAACCGCCCAATACGTGTTTTCAAAGTCCAATCTCAGAGTAAGATCTGTACGTATATAGGGATCAAGCTCCTGAAACCTGGAGTTTTCTAAATCCATAAATCCCCGCTTACCGACAAACACCTTTGCCAATGTTCCCTGAAATGTATACCTGCCAAAATCCGATTTCAACTGAGCTCTAACAGCTCCGTTATGATCGGGTATGTAGTCTAAAGCGGTTAATTCATCCCTATTTTTTGTGTTCTGGTGATTGTAGTTTGCATTGAGCCTTATCCAGTGGGCGGGTTCCCAGTCGATCTCCAGCTCAGCGCCACGGGAAACCGCTCGATTTACATTCCTGTGCGTGACCCCTACAACATCATCTATGAACAGCCGCTGAGTGATCAGGTCTTTCATACTGTTGTAATAGATATCGCAAACAAATCTGAAACTCTCAGTGGGTCTGAACTCAATACCTCCGTCAACTGACCTTATACGCTCAGGCTCAAGGTTTGGGTTTGACCTGAGTAAAATGATATTATTCAGCTGCATATCGGGCATAAACAACTCACTCGTTGCAGGTGCCCTGAAAGCAGTTCCGGCAGAAGTCCTTAAAATCAGCTTATCGTGTGCCCGCCAGGCAAATCCAAACTTTGGAGAAATTGAGCCGGATGAAACAGAGTTAAAATCAGATCTGATCCCGGAGGTCAGCTCAACTCTCCAGGGTAATCTAAACTCATTCTGAAGATAAATCCCCCCGGCAGAGATAAACTCATCCACCCCGTAAGATCCACTTATGGTATCCTTAGTTCTGGAATCGAGTGTGGCTCCGAAACTGATATTATTGAACAGGTAATCAAAACCCGCTGTCCAGGTTCCTGCCAGGGAAGATCTGTAAATGTAGTTTCCCTCAATTTGCCAGTCACCGGATCTGGAGTTCCAGAATGTTGGACGGTGTGAGGCTGCATATGGAGTTTCACCATAAAATGTACCATCAACCACTCTGAAAAATCCTCCCAGCCCGATTTCGGACTGTTCTCCAAGCATAACTCTTAGCTGAGGTCCCAGCAGAAACATCTGCCCCTTTGTAGTCACTTCATAACCCGGTATACCGCGTGTAAGACCAAATCCAAGCTCACTTGCAAAGAACCGCGCATGAACGGTAAGATCAACATCCTCATTTATAAAAAATCCCCCCCTGGACATTAAGCGCACATCGCGGTATTCATGATTGTCCCCTTCCTTATAGAAAGTGTTCTCACCGCTTCTCACAAAAGCGCTGTCTCTCATCAGGTAATTTCCAATACTCCTTACTCCTCCAGAGAGCAACAGATTGAATCTTTCCCTCTGGGCTCCAAATAAAAAGCTATTGTTATAATAGGCCTTTTTGAAGCTTGAATTCAGAAATTCACTTCCCCTGTAACCATTTGTTCTGTTATAAAGGGCGGTGAATGGCAGGCTGGTTTCGGTACGAGCTTCCAGTTCAACGGCAGATTTGGGATTTCTGGTTATTACATTTATGACACCGCCAAAAGCATTTGCTCCATAGAGTGAAGAGTATGGTCCTCTCACTATTTCTATTCTTTCCACAGCCTCCAGCGGAATCACATTAAGAATAAGAAAAGGGGTCCCCGCAGCATTAGTAGGAATACCGTCAACCAAAACGAGAACCCGTGTAGCAGCAAGTGCCCCCGGAATCCCCCGCATCATAATATCCGAGGGGATCCCCTCCCCCATTCCGACATTTCTTCGGACCTGTACCCCAGAGCTTCCGGAGAGAAGGTCATCTATATTGTGTGCGGTGGAAGAAGCGATCTCTTCTCTGGAAATGACACTTACACTCACCGGTAATTCTGAGACTTTACGCTCATTCCTTGTAGCTGTAACCACAATTTCCTCAAGCTTCACGATATCGGTGCTGTCACTTGGGTCTGCACTATTTCCCTGCACAAGAGCGCTGAAAAGAAGGATGAACGATATAAAAGTACCTCTCAGGGATCCAAAATATATTTTACTCATGTATCAAATATCCTTGGTATAGATTCGTAATATTATAGAATTTAAAATACTCTTATAAAAGGGTGTCAGTTAAAGAAAATTTTTTCTTGATTTGATATTGTATAAATGGTATTTTTGCTTTTCTATATTAATATCATTGAAATTATTGGAGAAACACATGCGAGAAAAGATTCACCCAAAATATGAAGAAGCTACCTTCACCTGTTCATGCGGGAATATAATCAAAACCCGTGCGACTACCAAAAGCACCCATATTGAAATCTGCAATGCGTGCCATCCGTTCTACACAGGAAAGCAGAAACTCATTGACAGCGCCGGAAGAGTGGAACGTTTCCGTAAACGTTATGAGAAAGCCAAAAAAGAATCTTAGCATTCTGAAAGAATAAAGATACGGCGAAGAAGGAGAAATCCTTTTTCGCCTTTTTATTTGATAACCTGCCTCTTGTATTACAGCTTCATGCATTTAAAATATCCACAGGTCCTGAAAGCTTATTTATGATTTACAAAAAAGTAGAAGAAGTTTTGAAGAAACACAGTGAACTTGAAAGCCTTCTTGCCTCTCCTGAAGTAACAGGAGACCCTTCAAAGATGGAAAAAGTGGGCCGAGAGTACAATGCCATAACACGTAATCTTCCGGTTTTCAAACATTACCTCAAGCTTATTCATGATATCGACTCCACGGACAAGCTGCTGGAAAGCGAAAGTGATCCTGAGATGATAGAACTGGCCCAGGAGGAGTTGTCAGGTTACAAAAAAGAGCTTCCGGAACTTGAGCAAAAGGTTAAATACCTTCTCGTCCCACGGGACCCCAAGGATGTGAAAAACGCGGTTATGGAGATCAGAGCAGGAACAGGTGGTACTGAAGCTGGGATATTTGCAGCCGATCTTTACAGGCTTTACACCCATTATATTGAGAAAAAGGGGTGGAAAATCGAAATCCTCAGCTCCAGTTTCGGAGATCTTGGTGCAGTAAAAGAGGTCATATTCATGGTTAAAGGGGATAACGCCTATGGTACACTGAAATATGAATCCGGGGTTCATCGTGTTCAGCGTGTACCACAAACAGAAACACAGGGACGCCTTCACACCTCAGCTGCATCAGTTGCGGTTTTTCCCGAAGCGGATGAATTTGAGATTGATATCAATCCCGAAGAACTGCGCATAGACCTTTTCTGTTCGAGCGGACCCGGCGGACAATCTGTCAACACAACCTACTCAGCGGTGCGAATCGTACACATACCAACCGGTGTTACAGTTTCTTGTCAGGATGAAAAATCACAGCACAAGAATAAGGCGAAGGCAATGAAGGTGCTCCAGACCCGTCTTTACGAAAAACAGCTTGCAGAGATTGAAGCAAAAGAATCTGCAGAGCGTAAAAGTATGGTAAGCAGCGGTGACAGAAGTGCTAAAATCCGCACCTACAATTTTCCTCAAAACCGCATAACCGATCACCGAATTAACCTCACGCTCTACAGTCTTGACTCTGCAATGAACGGCGATATCGATGAACTGGTGGAGTCACTATCTCTGGCAGAACTCAATGAACAGATAAAAAAGACCGGAATGTAATATGCCAAAGGAGATTTGGATCAATGAACAGGGGTAGAGCCCTGAGGCTAATGGAAACCCGTCTGCGCCCTCTTCTTGGTGAATTCAGCCAAAGTGAAGCAGAAATAGCTCTTATGACTCTGCTAAACATTTCCAGAACGGAGCTACTGCTCTCACTTGACAAAGATTTAGACAGCGAATTACAGAATCAGATTGAGACTATCATAAATCGCAGACTACAGCACGAACCACTTCAGTATATTCTCGGCAAGGCATATTTCTACGACCGAGAGTTTATTGTTACTCCTGATGTACTCATACCACGCCCCGACACAGAAGTAATAATAGAGAAGATATTGTCAGATCAGAAATGTAAAAAGTGCTGTTTTGCCGACCTTGGCACAGGCTCAGGAATTATCGCTGCGACATTGAAAAACCAAAAACCACAGTGGCGTGCGTTTGCAGTAGATATTTCTCCCCGGGCACTGAAAGTTGCCAGACAAAACACAGCTTCCAAAGTAAACCTGCTCTGCGCTGATATGGTGAGTTCTTTTAAAAGAATGGATTTTTTTGATTTCATCATCAGCAACCCCCCCTACATTTCTGCCGGAGAGATAAAAACTCTGGATAAAAGTGTTGTCGAGTTTGAACCCTACGGTGCGCTTTACGGAGGTGAAGACGGTCTGCATTTTTACAGACTCCTGGCATCAGAAGCACCTTACTACCTTGTACAAGGAGGATATTTATATCTGGAGATCGGGTACAATCAGGGTCAGGCAGTTACAGAGATTTTAAGCGATGAAGGGTGGGATGAGATTATATTAACAAAAGACCTTCAGGGCCATCCAAGAGTTATCAGCGCAAAACACGGAAAATAAAACTGGACATATGCATGGAAAACAACTCCCCCCTGCCCTCTTGGCTCAACAAAACGCTTCTTCCACAATGCGCATCCCTGATTTTTCGATTAATTACACTGACCCGTAATAAACTATACGACCACATCCCGACCTATTCTGAAAAAATTGACCATCCAGTCATAAGTATCGGTGGTATCAGAGCCGGAGGTACAGGGAAAACCCCAGCTGCACTGCTTACCGGAAATATCCTCAGCTCACAAGGACACAACATCGCCTTTCTTTCAAGAGGGTATGGCAGGAAAAACACAGACCAGATAAAGATAGTTCACCCAACAGAGCACGCTACCTGGGATACCATTGGTGATGAACCGGCGCTGCTTCATCAAAATCTTCCTCAGTCCTGGCTTGGTATTGGGGCAAAGCGGTTGAGAGTTGCAGATGAGCTGATCAGGGTTGTGCCCGAAGATACACTTTTTATCCTCGATGATGGATTTCAGCACAGAAAAATACGCCGCGACATAGAAATTGTGTGTGTACATCCACACCTTTTTTCTGATCACATGCTTCCCTGGGGTTTCTTAAGAGAGCCCCTAAGGTCACTTAAAAGGGCTGATCTTATACTGCTTATCGGCTCATCAGATGATAGAAACGATCTCCACACCGCAGCAGAAAAAATTCAACAGAAGTTTAAGGGCCTACAGATATCCATTTTGACCCAAAAACCGGTTTTTTGGGTCAATGGCCAAACCGGTGAGAAAAGAGAAACTCTTCCCCTGAGCAACCCCTCACTCGTTTGTGCAATTGCCCGGCCACACCGCTTTATAAATACAGTCAGATCCCTGGGCATAGAGCTGTCAGATGTTTTATGCTTCAAAGATCATTATGTTTTCCAATTGCATGATTTGACGAAAAAGCAGAAATTATATTCAACAGGAATAGTAACCACGGAGAAAGACTACATACGCCTTAGTGCTATGAATCTTTCCGAGCTTCCGCAGATGTGGTATTTAAAGATGAATTTGGAATTTTTAAACAAAAATTCTGAGGACGCTTTTTTTTCCGCCATAAAAAAAATAAAACTGTAATTTATATAGTAAGACAAAAAATCTCTGAAGTCATCCAAGGAGGACACCTTAATGAAATCTGCTTATCTGCTTAGTGTGACAGCTATTTTTCTTACCATAATGGTTTCAGCTGTATCAGGTGATTTACCAGAACCGGAAAACCAAAAATTTGTTGAAATAACGACTCATTTCCCCAGCGTTTATAGAAATCTTAAGCCCCATTCAGAAGTAATCACCCAGCCCAAAAGGGGAGATCGTCTGGAGCTTGTTTCCGAAGGTAAGAGATGGTACAGAGTACGGGTTGGAGATGAAACAGGATTTCTTGAAACAAGGGCAGGTATTATTATCTCGGAAGACAGCACCTCAAAATCCGGACTGTTTCTTATTCTGGGCCTGTTAATTATCGGAGGATTAGCTGGAGGAGGAGTTTTCTATTTCAGAAAACAAGAATCTACAGCTCCTTAGGTACTGCATATTTATGAAACTGTACTCAATGAAATTTCTTTTTCTCATTGGTCTGTTTTTTTCTTCTGCAATTTGTGATGAAGCAGAAGAGAGAAGATATGTCCAGATCAAATCCTCCTCCGCGAATATCCTGGAATATCTTGGCCCAAGGGCACCTGTTTTGGGGATTGCAAGAAAAGGAAGTTCTTACCCACTGATATCAGAGGGGCAAAGATGGTGCAAAATAGAGTACCGCGGATCAAAGGGTTGGGTAGAGAAACAAAATGTCGATATAGTTTCTACCCCATCTTCATATCTGGCCAAGGATGCCAAAGGGGTATTATTTTTTATTATCGGTGCAGGAGCAGCTATTCTGCTTGGTGTATTGATTATGGCTGTACGCCGCAAACTCGCCGGTAAGAAAAGATCTGTCTATGTTCAGAAAAGCGCTCTGGTCATTGCAAAAGAGAGCAAATCAATAAAGTACATCCTCACCGATGAGACAGTTTCTTTAGATAAATGCTTCAAAGAAATAGGTTTTACAGTTTTAAACGCACCGAATCTCAAGACAGCAGAAAAAAGTATCAGCCATGCGATACCGGATCTGGTACTTGTTGACTGGCAATTCAGCCCGACCATTCAGCATGATATTGAGCGTCTCTTTTCTCAGCGCCCATCAACCAGCAATGTCTATTTTCTTTTTTATAATGTCCCTGACAGCTTATTGCCCTCAGCTTCAAGTAAAATGCTTTTAAATGCAGATTTTCTGGGCATTACGTTTTCCGATCGCGAGATATTCAAATCCGTCACACCGCTTATAATCACCTCTGAGAGGACAAAAAAAATCCGTAAAAGTGTTGAAACCTCCGCACTTGAAGGGGCAATTGAAAGCGGTAGCCTTCTTGAGGTTTTTCAATTTATTGAAGTGGGCAGAAAGAGTGGATGTCTGCTAATCGATACCACATCCCCCTATGGCTTGTTTTATTTCCGGGATGGTAGTATAATTTATGCATCAACAAAGGATAAACAGGGCAAACAAGCAGTGTTTTCAGTCCTGAATTTAAACTGCGGAACTTTCCGTTTCATACTGAATAAACGGCCTAAAGCAGCAAATACCGCAATTTCCACACTTCAGGTACTGATGGAGTGGACAAAGGAATTTGATGAAGCTAATGGGAATTGATTACGGGCGCCGGCGCGTAGGTTTGGCGATCACGGCTGAGGATGGAACCTGCATCAGAAGTTTAGGGATAATTGACAGAAAAAAAGTTTCCGATCCCGTTTCTGAACTGCTTAGAATAATTACTGCAGAACAGCCTGAACTGCTTGTATTTGGTCTGCCCCTTGATGTTGAAGACAGAGAGACTTTGATGAGCGCAGAAGTTAGAAAATTTGCACAAAAAGTCAAAGAAAAAGCAGATATCCCGATTCATTTCACAGATGAAAGTTTCTCCTCTCACAGAGCTGCACAGCTCCTCTCCTATCGCAAAAAGAAGGACCGGAGTAACAAAGCTTTGGTTGATCAGATTGCAGCCTGCCTGATACTGGAGAGGTATCGGGAGGAACAGTAGTAATGAGATCAATTAAAAAATTTTTTCCCATCATTGCAGCTTCTTTTCTTTGCCTGAAGGCTGTGTGCCCCACTTTTGAGCCCCCACCACCAGACACGCTGCCTGCCCCGGCTTTCACACATACTAATCCACCTGTAAGTGAGCTGAAATTAAGGCATGGCTACGGAGAAGCCGCCCATCTTCAATGGATGCCTCCCCAAAGCGACTCTTTGTCTGTGAGCAGGTACACCTTACAGAGAAAAACCACTGAAGATTCGCTCTATAGCATTCTTGCCCATTCAATCCCGGGACATATTACCGAATATTATGATGACCTCACAATGTTCAATTTCCCGTTCACCGGTTATGATTCCCTGTTCTATCGTATTATTGCTTTCGATTCACTCGGACGGAGCAGTGACACTTCCGAGGTTTCCATTCTAATACTGAGCCCGCAACCCAACCTCATTTCCTACATCCATGATACCGGGGTGTTTCGCTGGAGGTCTTTGGGAATACAGGGATCGGTAAACTCCTGGATCAGAGTGTGGGATGAAGAGGAAGAGAACGTATGGGAAAGCCATAAGATGGATCGGTATGGGGATGAAGGAACCGGCGTTACGTTTAAATTTACACTTGACTCTTTACATAATTCGCTTCTCAAAGAGGGCAATTGGTATTATGGTCTTTTTATTGAAGCTAATGGTCGGGAACGGCAGTCTTTAAAAGTAGGACCCATAATTGTAGAATAAATGTATGATTCTCTCCTCTTTTCTGATTATAATTTTCGCCGTTTTTTGTTCTGCTAATCAGATCAATCTCTCTGTAGATTCATCTGATGCCTCTTCTGTGTACCTTCATTTTTCTGTTGATAACCATACCGGGGCTGGAGATTTTGTTCTGGGGATAGCTGCCGGTGAAAGAAAAAGTGTAACAGCGAATGCATTTCTTAACAGAAAAAACAACAACAGCTCCGCCTTATCTGTAAACAGAATCGCCCAGGGATGGAAAGGGGCACATTACATCCATTGGTTCAGAATCGATTTACCCGAAGTCTTCCCCGTTAACTCCACCGCTACAGGTGCAGTAAACATAAGCATCAGCTCCGCAAAAATAAGTAACCCCGATGAAATTGTTCTGCGCAACGGCATCCTCTATCTGCCCTCGACTCCGGGACTGTTAAAACAGGCCCCGGCAGAAATCCCATACATCCCATTCAATCAGGGAGTAAGACTTTCAGTTGAAGAAGATGGAATTTATGAATTCAGCGTTGATGACCTGATACAGCTTGGAGTTCCTGTTTCAACAATACCTGCCAGAAATTTCCGGCTTTTCAATCAGGGACTCGAAATACCTCTCCACACCACAGCGGGAAATTCAGAACATTTCAGGCCAAGTGACAAAATTCTTTTTTACGGTGAACACCTTCGGGGTAAAAACTCCCATTTCACTCAATACTCAAATGAGAATGTGTACTGGCTCACCTGGGGAGGTGTGCCCGGAAAGAGGTTTTTAGAAGTATCAGGTGCCAGACGCAGAGACCTGACTCAGTACGGAACACGCTTTGATACCTCTGCAACAATAGCCAGAGGATTTCACGACACACTTCATTTTGAATACGATAATGATATAAGGTGGTTAGGGTCTATACATGAACCATTGGAAATGGGCACGGCACCATCACGCGACACAATGATTGATAATTGGTACTGGGGTTTTATTGGCGCAAATGATCTTACAAACTATACAATTAATCTACCATCACCCGGTGGCAGAGGAACCGCACAGCTTCTCATTTCCCTGACAGGACTCACAAGCATTCCCCATGAGCCACAGGACCACTCTTTTTCCATTCTTATCAATGGAAAAGTTCCTGGAACAAACAATCAGGCAATCTGGAACGGACAAAACAGTTTTCTTTTTGTCAGTGACACCTTTGCTGTTAACATTCTCAGAGAGGGTGAAAACACCATAAGCTTTCTTAAGGAACAAAGGGGATTTGTGGATCGTGCAGCCCTGAACTGGATCCGGGTTATTTATCCCCGAACCTACAATGCCCTCGATGATGTACTTTATTTTAAAAACGATGAGAGTTCGTTTCATACTGTGGTTCAATACGATCTTTCAAACTTCTCCGATAACTCCATAGATCTTTGGGATATCAGGAAAAACCGAATCTTTATGGATATGGAGACTTTTGAAGAGATCAGAAACAATCGCAAAACCTACTCACTCTCATTTCAGGACAGCGCAAACACCCTCACCCGATATGTCGCCCAGACAAAATCAAAGAGACTTAAGCCCGGCATGGAGTTGGACAGCATAGCGAATTTCTGGAATTCGCTTGCCGGGGTTGATTATATAGTAATAAGCGTGGACTCCTTTAAAACGAATCTTGAGCCGCTTCTTGAAACACACCGCTCACGAGGATTACGTGCAGAATTTATTGATATAAACGATATTTACAACCGGTTTTCGCACGGAATCCGGGATCCGGAAAGTATAAGGGATTTCATAAAATATCTCTTCTCTATATCACCAAACCACCCTCCCCGCTATCTACTTCTGGGAGGTGATACCACGCATGATCTTGACAAAAAGAACAGAGAGAGAAATCTTGTACCAACCAACCTATCACGAACCCCTGGCTGGGGACCTTCAAGCAGTGATGGATATTTTGTAACTGTGAGAGGAAATAATCAGTTTCCAGATATGTATGTGGGAAGATTTCCGGCAGAAAACAAACAGCACATGAAAACGATGGTTGAGAAAACAGTAAATTACATAAATAATCCTACCCGTGGATTCTGGCGGGATAACATACTGCTGGCAGGCGGAGGACGAGTAGATGAACCAGAGTTTAGAATTTTCAATGACGAGGTTTCTTCTGAAGTAATCAGCTCAAGAATGAATATACTTCGCATGGACGCGGATCCTGCATCACCATATTACAAGAGTGAATTCAACTCTACAACCACTATGGCAGGTTATATCAACGCCGGATTGCAAATTCTCAATTTCAATGGTCATGGCGGGGGTAATGTCTGGTCCGACAGTCGTTTTTTCAGCTACAACGATCTTCACAGATTGCACAACGGGAGATGGAGTACGGGTGGTAAGCTTCCAGTGGTATTCAGCTTCACATGCCTTACCGGTTTTTTTGAAAGCAGTTTCTACCGTTCTCTTGGAGAAGAATTTATACGCTCAGGTCCCAATGGAGCAGTTGCCTTCTACGGAGCCTCCTCATATACTACGCTAAGTGGTAATCTCATCATGAACCGCCTCCTGCTTGAACAGGGCCTTAGCGGTACGTACGAAACTCTTGGTGAACTCCTCGGGCATGTGGAAACATTGATGCTTGTTAAGCATGGTATGCAGCACATACCTCTCATCAGACAATACAACCTGCTTGGAGATCCGGCACTGCCATGGCTCAATATCCCTGACACACTCTCATTATCTGTAAATAAAAATATACTCTCGGGAAATGACACTCTTATTGTAAAAGGTAACACCGGCCCGGTTAAGGAGGGTAAAGTTTTAATTCAGATTCTTTCGGGCACTGAAGAGTGGGAGAGAAGAATAGTTAATGTGGTTGACTCTGAATTCCAGGAGCATTTCAGTCTTAAAAGAGAGGCTGTAACTTCTGAAGGTGTTATCAGGGCATATGCGTGGAATAATTCTGCAGAGATAAAGGGGCAGACAGCTTTTTCAAAAGATATTTTTATGATTTATGATCTGCAGATCGATCCCCCACGTCCCGGACCTGGTGACAGCGTAAGAGTGAGTTGCCGTGCTGATGTCCCCCCAGAAACTCCTGATGCTCTGCTTTATTGCCTGTATGCGACCGCTGCACCTCATCAGCAAAACACTCCTCAACAAGGGGTGCTTATGGAAAAAGACAGCAGCGGCCTCTACACTACTGTATCCAAAATACCGGTTGGGTATTCGAATGACCCAAGTTCCGTTCTTCAATTGCGATTCAGAATAATTGCCGGTGAGAATTCCAAAGAAAGCACGAGGTTTACTTTCCCACTGCTTGGCCGCCCCGATCTTCACTTCACAAGAGACTCAATATCCCTTTACTGGACTGGTGACTCGATGGCGATCTCCTTTGAAGTTCTCAATGCCGGAAATCTTGCTGCGCCACCTTACGACATCAAAATTAACTGGATCGACAGCTCCAACCATACCACGACCTTTAAGCAGCTTAATTCTGAAGCTACCCTTCTTCCGGGGTCAACCCAGCAATTTCAAATCAACCTCCCCGATACGAGTGGCGATTTCACTATGGAAATACTGCTCAATGATGATCAGTCATTCATGGAATCCCGTTTGGACAATAACCGCGCGGTTAAAAATTTCACCATTACTTCCGACACCCTGAGAAATCCAGTTGACACCGTCGAATCACAGGGAGAAGGTTTAGCCATAAGCCCCCATGAGGAATTAAGCCGGCAATACCGTGTTTTTCTCTTTTCTGAGCTCCAATCTGTTGCCCAACCACTCCGAACCACCTCAAAATGGCTCTCCAAGGGAAAGGATTCGGTCACCAGTTTTCATCTTGGTACACGTCCGGAATTAAGCAGCACAGATACTCTGATATGGACCTTCAGGCCGCAAGACTCTGCAGTACTCTCCACTCAGCCCCAAAACAGCACTCCAGCTGTAATGAAACTTGACCCTTACTCAAACACCTGGCGTCATGGGGGTAACTTTACCAGTACAGACACTCATATTGAATACAGATCCATAAATACCGGTCCATATGCTCTTGCAATGCTAAATGATAATACTCCTCCTCAGGTTAGGTTGACAGTTGCTGGAAGAGAACTCAAATTTCTTGACTACGTAGCTAAAGACAGACCTTTTAATATCATCATAACTGACCCATCCGGTATTAATACTTCTTCATTTGAGCTTTTCTTAAACAGTAAGAAACTGCCAAAAGAGAGTTACTCCGAAATTCCGCTCCAGGAAAGTCCGGAACATCTCAATATTACAATCTATCCAACACCTCAAAAGCCCATTGACTCACTGATGGTTTCTGTTGATGACCTTGCCGGAAATAACTCAGAAGTTGTTTTTGCCTACATGCCAGGGGAGGATCTTAAAATTAACTTTTTCTCCTGTCACCCCAACCCATTCACCGCAAGAATGTCTCCCGATGGCAGTACGGTACAGCCGATTCGCTTTGCCTTCCTGATCACAGATTTGTCAGATATTGAACTCACGCTTTACACAAAAAGTGGGCGTAACATTAAAAGCTGGCGTTTTAATGATCTCATCGGATATCAGGAAATTGAATGGGATGGCCGAGACAGACATGGTTATCGCATAGCCAACGGAACTTATTTTGCAAAACTAACCGCAAGCAATACCAGAACAACAACCAGAAAAATTATCAGAATCGCTAAACTTGAAGGTTACAGATGAGCTTATATATTGTATCAACACCAATAGGAAATCTTTCAGACATTACCCTCCGTGCCATAGAAGTACTCAAAACTTCAGACCTCATACTCGCAGAGGACACAAGGGTCACCAACAGACTTCTCAACTATTACGGTGTACAAAAACCACTCAGGGCATATCACGATCATAACAAGGAGAAGATCACACCTCACCTTTTAGAGATGCTCCGTGATGATAAAAACGTGGCGCTTGTAACAGATGCCGGTACTCCCGGAATCGCAGATCCAGCCTTCTATCTTACCAGGGCTTCAATTGAAGAAAACATAAAGGTAATCCCTATTCCCGGAGCTTCGGCATTTCTTACAGCACTGGTAGCAAGCGGACTACCTACCGACAGGTTTATTTTTGAAAATTTCTTACCAAACAAAAGTGCAAAAAGGAAGAAAATTCTCGAATCAATGCTCTCAGAGCCAAGAACTGTGATTTTCTACGAAACTCCTCACCGAATAAACAAAACGCTTCTTGCTATGAAAGAAGTGCTTGAAGACACCAGAATTGTGATTGCCCGGGAGTTAACCAAAGTTCATGAAGAGTTCCTAAGGGGCGATGCAGCATTTCTTCTCAAACATTTCGAAAAGCATCCGCCAAAGGGCGAAATGGTGGTTATGTTCAATGTGAGAATAAAAAATTCAGAGACAGAGCAGATGTAAACTCTGTCTCTTCTGCAAAAAAGGACAAACATAGAAACAGCGCAAGCGATCTCAAAGCTCACCTTTGTAAAAGGACAACAGATACTTTAGCGGGGTGGGTGCACCACCAGCTTTTTTATCTTACTTCTGTAAGTTTTTCTTTGTCCCCTTCGTGAACGTGCAGTCACCTGGTAGAGATACACATTGGGGGTAAGAAAATTTCCGGCCTGATCTCTGCCATCCCAGAACTCTCCATTGCGCGGATTACGTATCACTTTTAGAAGTCTGCCATTGAGAGAATAGATTCTTATGGTAAATTCCAGATCCAAAGTCATAGGCGCATTTGAATGATAGAAATAAAACCTTGTACCATTACCCATGCGCATGGGGTTTGGAATGTTAAGAACATGATCCAGATCAAAATCCCGTTCTTCCACAACATTTAATTCTATGGTTTGTTTTGTAATATTTCCAAGAAGATCACGGGCACTAATTACCATTTCATAACTACCGGGTCTTATGGTGCCCTCGTCAAAGTTTACTACAGCTACACCTTTGCGGAAATCCCCGTCAGAAAACTGAAAGAGATGATTGATATTACGTCTGCTCAGCGCTCCCCTTATCTCCATAGTAATACCTTCATCAGGCCCTGTACCTATCATATCTATACCGCTCTCATCAAAAATACTGATCTCACAACTGAGGGGCAGCTGTGCCGTAAGGCGGTTGGCAAGAAAGACCCCGGCCTGATCCATCTGTTCAGAATCATAGACTGGTCTGATACTTATTACCGGCCCTGTAGTGTCCGTTATCTCCCGTTGATCTGTACCACTGAAAACCAAATCCCCTCTGAACCCGATACCAGTAATCTCATTTTCCCACGCATACGCATTCAGCCTCACGCCCTCTCTTTCAAAAGTCAGGTTCTGGGGCAGAAGAATCGCTTGTTCGAACTCACCATTGACTACAGGTATCCTGCCGCTGAACACAGGAGCTCCCGGAAGTTCATATCTGGGGTCTGTAAAAGTTCCTCCATCCTTTCTGCTGGCACTGTCAGCCGGATTGAATAAACCGATCTGCACAAAACCATTTTCATCCCCAAAGGATCTGTCTACAGTACCATTCGCAAAAGTAACCTTGCCTTTTAATGTAATCTGTTGAAGTGCCTTAAGGGTATCGATACTGTTACCTTCGGAATCATATAACGATAGTTCTATTTCCCGTTTTTGATTGTTCAAGCGTATGGATGGGTCACCCAAAATCACAAATGGACGGTTATTTAAATTATGAAAATTACTGATTGCTTTCATAAAGGAAGCACCGATTGAGTTAGAATTTTCGGTGCAGTATAATTGCTCATAAAAATTCAATGCAAGTTTTTCATTGGGTCCGGCTCTTACATCTCTTGTTGCAGAGAGTGTGGCTATTGCACCAGCCCCTGGTTGCTTTGTCAAAACAGAGGAGAGACAATCCTCTCCCGGAATATCAAATCTCCCAACAGCACAGGAGAAGGAAGTAACAATAGGGTAACGACCTCTGTTGTGAAGATTTTGTACAGATTCCCTGGTAAAAATATATTCATCAGCCCAGGTAAAATAAGCCCCATGCCCAAACCAGTTAACAGCTGCCACACCGGAATTAATCTCATTTATCAGCGCTCTGGCTGCAGCAGGTTTTCTCCAGTGTTCATCCCATTCATATTCGAAAAGGTACAATTTTCCAATATCTGTAGCCGCAACACTTTCAGCTATTACGTCTCTAACTCTGCGTGAAGCAATATGATGGGGGGTGTGTAGGGTGTTTATGGGATCTGCCCTATCTTCCTGCTGGTCATCATCAGCTACAAGAAGAACCCTGTTTCTCCAAGGCCCGAAATCTGCATATTCAGGATTTTCCGTTTCGATGATTTTTTGAACCATGGCCTCCGCATCATTTCGATTTTTAGCAGGAAGGCGGCCCAGAAAAAAGAATGGGGAATGCTGTCTGTCCACCAGTATCGTTTCATCAAGCAGTACATAATACTTGTCCATACATAGCTCATCATTGTATGCTGCAGGGATAAAACTTACCTCAGCGGAGCCAATATTTTTATAATCATAGTGCCCGGAACCAAAAAGAAGCACATATGAGAGATCTCCTCCATTTTGCCAATATCTATACACATACAACAAAAAATTTCTCAGTGCCGCAGGGTCAGTATTGCCTCCGGAGAACTGATCATAGATATTGTGAATGGTGACAACCCGAGGTTCTGAAAACCCGTGATTTCTCTTATGTTCAGCAAGTTTCAGCGCAGACTCTAAAAATTCATCATGAGTCACTATGAGATAATCACTTCTGTTGGAACTATTCCTTAAATCACGATACATGAATCTGCCCTGGTATTGACTACTGACTGATTGGACTTCCGGAAGATCGATAAAAGAGTTTTCATCAGTTATAAAATATCTTACCCCAAGTGCCCCTGTATCGCTCCAAACGAACCGGTTTACGTCACTTAATCTGACACTATCAACTAAACTAACCTTCGATTCATCCTGGGGGATTCGGAAAATAAAACTCAGTGCATCACCTTCTCCATTGAGGCTGTAACTGTAAACACCCTCAGAAGAATTTGAAAAAGCCTCAATGCGATGCTCTCCACCATCACCTGCATCAAGTTCAGAGTAATAGCGGAAATACACACCCTTAAGATCAAACCGGCTACCAGAGGTAAGTTCCATAACAAGATTTTTTGATTCCCAGTTCTCAATGGGAAACCATCGTGAACTACAGTTATGACAAATCTCTTCACCGCCAAGGGACGCCCTGATACTACTATTAGCCGTTGTTCTTAGCTTTTTGAAAAAAACCTCCCCACCCATACCGGTGTAAAGCATAGGCAGGTTCACCTCTTCAGTATGTCTTTGGCCTGCTAATGTTTCTGATTCAAACAGTTTATATAACCAATCAACTCCTCCAAGCTCTCTTTTCCACATATGGTCTCTTGGTCTGCGCAGAAAATAGTTGTTCTGGAAATGAGTACTTGTGTCCACAGAACCCCGGGGTTGCTCAAACACCCCCATCGTTTTTCCACCGGACGGATTCGTACTCAGCCAAAAGGTTCTGTAATCATCATAGCGGTTTATTTCCATTCTAAATCTTCGATACAGGGGATCATAAACCCAGTCAGATCCTCCGGTTACAAATGCAAGTGCATAATCTTCATCCAGAACCGGACCATCAGGATTTTGCGCAACCCGCATAAGCGGAATTTCAAAAAGGCCTTCAGGTATTTCTCCTATTGCAGGCACCTCTCTTTCCAATTCACCCTTACGGGAAGCATACATAACAACATCTGACATCCTTACAGAATTTCCAAAAAGCTGACGCAGTCGCGTACCGCTTATTCTGATTATCCCATTCTCAAGTGTAGTTGCCTCATTAAAGCCCTGATTCCCATCACCGATTCTGAATTTATATTTCTGCTGATTACCACTAAGTACATGTTGTTCAGATGCAGATCTTCTCAATGGCTCCCTTCTAACCCATCCCTGGGAAGTGCCAAAATTTAAAAGCATGGTTTCAACCATCCTTTCATAATCTGACCCAGCCTGCCAGCGGAAAGTATTATGGGATGCACCAGGGAATTCTATCCTAATGGTACCTCTGCGAAGCACCTCCACTACACCCTTATCATTGTAATGAAATGGGCGCACTACAATCCGTGCAGCTCTGTATTCCCTGAATCTTGTATACTGTGGCTCACTCACCCACTTGTTTATAAATTGGTTTTCTGAATCGATATCCGTTTCAGAAAGGGACAGAGGATATTGCAGGATATTGGAATTAACAGATTCAGCAGAAAGTGTGACCCTGATATCGCCCTGAGGAGGTATCCCGACATGAAAAGAGTATGCAGGCAGAAGAGGTTTTGCGCTATCTCCGCTTTGAGTATTGGCACCACTGAAAGATAAAATTGTGCGATTCGGACCTTCTCCATCAGCTATTACCATATCATAATCATCCATGTACCATGATAAAGTAAGCCCTGAGGGAGAATCATGAGTAACTTCCAGAGATGCCCCAAAAGAGTAAAACACGACAGCAAAAATCAGAAGAAGAATTTTATTCATATTTTATACGTTTAAAAAGGGTACATATTACAGTTCGTTCCAGCAACATACGATATTTAAACTAAATACCGGATCATCCCCTTTTATCCTTTCCTTATGTTTTTCACTTCAATGATATGTAAGTTATTAAAAATGTTTTTTTTCAACATGAGTTGCCAAACTATGCTTTGGATATCGCCAAAAGATATAACCTGCTCGGTAAAGTATAATTGATAATAATATGTTAAAAATCCCTAAAGTGGATCATTTTTTAGGTTAAAAGTCCCAAAATATTGAATTTGAAAAAAGTAAAATATGCATCTGTGGTGCAGGATGGCTGCAACCAAAGGGGCTCCATAAAAAAGATTTCTTGAACCCCAGCTCACAACGAGAGTTCATGGCTTGTTGAGTGAAAACAAAGAAAGATGGGGAAAAGTGAAAAATATCACTTTTCCCCAAAACATAGTGTATACAGGCGTTTGGAAATATCAGGAGAAAACTGATCTATATCTTTCTTTTCGGTAGCAGACCTAAAGAGTTCTCCGTAACAAGATCAAACAGTTTCATAGATAAGCCTTTCATTGAAAAGCTGCTATTTTCCTTTTCCCTCTTTTTATAGTTCTGTATATAAGTATGAACTCTTTTGGCTTCGAGTACAAAGGCTTCCATATTAGCCTCAATAAGCTGAGGGAAAGGACTGCCATCGGTTTCTATTGAGAGGAACGGAAACTCTTCAAGATCCCTGAACTCATCGATCTTTTTCTCCCAGCCAGGCACTCTCATTTTCCCTGCAACATTCATCTCCTTTTTTAGTATAGCCTCACAAACCCTGGAAGGCATACATCCAAACGGTCCGATAGAGATTATACCGCATGAGTCATTGAGGATCTCTCTTAAAGCCAGCCCTACAGTAAGAATCGTCTCCCCGCGGAAATTCACATCAATGAGATGTAAAGCACTCTCTATAGTTTTCTCCACCTCAATCATCTCAAAGTGATACAGTCCGCTCTGAGCCAGAACAGATTTGATTTTCTTCTCCCACCACTCCTGTACATTAGAGGTGAGCCTCATTTTAAGCTGTCCTTTAAAATCAAACTCCCTTTCACCCAGTTTGTTATTGATGATAAAATTACTATAGTGAAGGAATTCGGCAATTGGTGCCACCCTGACCATAAAGCCCTGTTCTTCTAATGAGTCGACGATATTTTTCCTGCTGAATTCATCCCTTCTGACAAAGATCTCCCCGACCAGAGATATCACCGGTACTTCGGAAGGATCCTTTTTAAGAGGGATCTTTTTTAGACGATTTGAAATTTTGGTCAAAACAGAAATAAGTTTTTCAGATTTACTGCCTTCGAAATAGCCGATAAGTTCACCCCAACATGCTTCAAGTTCTCTTTCCGCCAGTTGTCTGTCCAGTGCGGAGACCGAAAGCATGCTTTTTATATCCCCCAGCACATCAGCAATGACCAATCCCTGCCATGATTTAAGAAGCATTCTGCTGCCCATACCACCATACCCGTTTTCATCTGTCATGGTAAACATGGCTGCATCTGGTATCTTTTGGTTCTCGATAAGCTGTTCGAAAGCTCTATAGTACTGCCCAAGACGGCAGGGGCCTCCTCCGGTTGCCATGAAGAAAAGTGTAATTTTATCATCTGTTTTTTTGTTGAGATAATCCAGAAATGAGCCGCTTGTGACAATGTAAGGCAAACACTCCTTACAGCTTGTGTTCTTTTTACCTGTAAGCAACACATCTTTATCCGCAACAGGAAGAGCTCTTGCATTGACCCCCATGCTTCTGAACACCGCAGCCACAACCTCAGTACCATATCGACCCATATTTGGGAAAAGCAGCTCAACCTTCGGATCAGTAAGAGGGTACGTTTTCCCATCCGATGCAGTAATCTTAAAAGTCTTATCAACCAGCTCTACTTTGGCGGGTCTGAATGACTCCCCGCCGTTCTCAAAGGAGATCTGTGCATGACGGCAGGTTTTCATGATATCCAAAGCAGCTTCAATCCTTGTATCAATTCCGGCATCGGCCGTATGCTGATCGAGCTCCAATGTAAGGGAGGGTTTCCCTTTCATGATGTTGCGGAAAAAACCCAGAAGAAAAGAATCCGGACCACAGGAGAAGTTGGTAATATAAAAGCCAAACAGATTATCCCTGTCCTTTATGAAACGAGCTGTTTTCATGATTCTCTGTCCCATGCCCCAGAACATTTTCTGATCAACCTCATAGGATTCACTGTCAAGCATATCATAGGGAATAACCATATAACCTCTTGAAGCCACTTTATGGGGTATACCCATGTTGGCATCCTGGGCAAATGAATTGTAGGGACGCCCCACGATCACAATCCCAAACTGCTCCGGATTTTCATCCAGGTGTTTGAGCGCTTTTTTGCCATACTCTTTGAGTTCAGCTTCAAAATCTTTCTGTGTAAGGATTGCCTTGTCAAGAGCATCCCTGGCCTTATCCTGGGCAACACCCATCCCTGCGGCCATCTCTACAAGGGCTTTTTGAGCTCTTGAAAAGTCTCCATCCATCCTTAGTACCGGAGCAAGAACTGCAGCAGTAGACTGCTCAAGTTCTTTTCTGAAAGTGGTTTTTATATAATACGGTTCAGCCTGTACAAACACACAGGCCTTGCTGTAGGTTGGAACATTTGGAACCGGAATTTGCGCTATGTGTGGCAAAAATATGTAATCAGGAGATTTTTTCAAAAGATTAAGAAAGCTTCCGTGAGTCAGTTCTGCGGGCAGGCAGAAGGCCGCCTCGATTCTTGAAAGTCCCTGAGGATCAATCTCATCGGAGTAGACTACCTTGAAGCCCATGTTGTGGAAAAAATTTGAATACAGCGGGTAGTATGCATGGGTAAGAAAGGTGCGCATTATTCCAACAGTGCGCTCTGGTCTGTCAGGGTTCTGTGCCGAAGGTTTATCCATTACCCCATATTTTTTGAACATCAGATCATTTCTCACCGCTACAAGGTCAAGATCCTTTACTTCGACATCAAGATGAAGCCTCATATTGTAGTACTTATTGCAGATTCCACCGAACGGGTACATTTTCCCGTTTATCTTTATCTTTGATATCTCGCATTTGCGGTCACATTTTTCTTTCCCGCCACCACAGACAAAGCTTCCGTCTCTTAGAGCCTCCCGCTGGACTAAATCATCAAGAGAGAATTCCGCAGGTTGTGAGAGTCCCATACTGATTCGTTTGGCAGTTTCGAGTGCTACCCCAAAAGCCCCCATCAAACCCGGTTCTGGCGGTACCACGATTCTGTGCTGCATAAGTGAAGCCATGGCGATTGGAACAGCACGGTTGTAACATACCCCGCCCTGCATGAAAATCTTTTTGCCGATGGGTCTTGAGCCCTTTACCCTGTTTATGTAGTTGAGGCATACAGAGTATACCAGTCCTGAGATAATATCAGCTTTTGATAACCCCTCCTGTCCGGCCAGTTTGATATCACTGCTAATGAATGCAGAACACTGGTCGGTGAAATTGGGGGGCGAAGAGCCCTTCAAAGCCCACTCCCCGATCTCCTCGGTAGCAACATTTAACGATTCTCTGGCGGATTCTTCAAGGAATGAACCTGTGCCGGCACTGCAGGCCTCGTTCATTGCATAATCGGAAGGTACACCGTTGGTAAGAAATGTGTACTTGGCATCCTGGCCACCGATTTCAAATATTGTGTCAACTTCCTGATCGAAAAAGGCCGCTGCCGCGGCATGTGCTATAATTTCATTTATCACATTGTCACTCAATGCGTGCAGGGCTGCAATCTGACGGCCCGATCCGGTTACACCCAAACCACTGATCGAAACGTTTGTGGTCCCAAGCTGCTTTTTGATCTCAGAGTAACAGTTTCGTGATGCCTCAATAGGGTCGCCGTTGGTTCTGAGATAGACATCTGCCAGAACAGCATTATCATCTTTTCGCATTAAAACTGCTTTGGTGGTTGTGGATCCGACATCCAGCCCAAGAATGCATTGATCCCCATCACAAGCCTTATCTTTTTTTATCTCTTTGAATTCGACCAGATCAGCCGCCTCGTTCAGGGGGAGATGTCTTCCAAACGATGATGGCGCTTCGTGAACCACCAGTTTCGAATCACCTGGCAGACTCTTACACTCATTCTCAACAGCCCAAAGCGCCGCACCATAAGCCTCATATACAGAAGCCATGGGTGAAATGACAAGTGATTTGAATCTTGATTGTAAAATCTCGATCATAGCGCTGTTGAGAGATCCCCCGCCAATTAGTGCGATCTTCTCATACTCCATATCCTTCACCAGTTCACAGATCTTATCGGCCATCATAAGGCATAGCCCTGCAGCGATATTTGCTCTTGGCTCACCCTTGTTGAGGGCATGTGTGCAATCGCTCTTGCAAAACACACTGCACCTTCCCGCTATCTTATGAGCAGAACCCTGTTTAGCCAGTTCAACAGCTTCCTCAAGCGACAAACCCATACGTCTTATCTGCTGAAGAAAAAACTCCCCCGTTCCGGATGCACACTTGTTTCCAGAGTGGACCGAACTTATTCCCCCGTTTCTGTTTATTGCATAGGCCAGTTGTGTTTCTCCACCAGAGCTGATGACCAGTTCAGGGTATTGTCTTTGATTATACTCCTGTTTAAGTGCACACTCAACCGCTTCAGGTTCAGGAATGGTGGAGAGGTCTACGTTTGATCTGAAAGCTCTTCCAGTCACGGCGATTCTGTCTATATCCCCTTTTTGTTCCTCAAGAATCTGCAGGATAATTTCCTTAGGATTGCCCTCATGAGGTATACGCCCCTGAAGCAAAAGATCTATTTTCTCTCCCTGAGCAGATAGTTTCACATACTGAACAGTTGTAGCACCAAAACAAATACCTAAAGTCTTCATAGTCTCTCCGATACAGGAACTTGATTGATAGAATTAATTCCAGGCCTAAGTTGATCAAACCCCGCAAGATTCTCATTTTGAGAATTTCTTTTCCGTTTCTGTCACTTATACGACCATTTTAGCCGTTTAAAGGGGTTTTGTCCCGGTTGATGCAAATAATTTCCCCATTTATTATGCAACTGGTGTGCCTGAAATCATGCCGTAATGACATCTGATTATGTAATGTCTAATATTTCCGCATATCCAATATAAAAATTCAGGGCTCTGTGGTGCAACTCAGTAGAGTAAAAAGATTAAACTCAGCCCCTGTGAGCTTGCTGTTGCAGAGGATATAGTAGCCACTCTCTAATTTAATATAATGTATATTTTGATACTGAATTGAGTTAAAAAAACCCAGTTGACAAAGTAAGGCTAAAGTTTTATTTTCTCCCGGAGAGTGTATGAATCCCATCAAGCTGATGAAGAAAAAAGAGATTGCACTTAGAAGACTGTCACCAGAATTCAGAAAGCAGGTAGTATTAAGAGTACCCTGTTCAGCTCTGCTTGGAAATCATTTTCACAAGGGACACTTCACCAGGTATGATCTTTTTCTCAGATATCTGACTATACAGTCGATAAACAACGGTGAGAATACATATAAAGAGGCATATTGTCGAATGCAGAATCTCAGGACTGGTTGTCACGATTATCAAAAAGTCGCAGACCTGGTCCAGAGTTTTTCCCAAAACGGTTTCTCCTGCAATTTTCCAATACCGGTCACCAGATTTGGAATGATTCTTGACGGTGCACACAGGTTTGCATCATCTCTCTATTTCAAGATTAAAGAAATACCCGTAATTATCAAATCACCAGTAAAAAGAGTTCTCTACACAAGAGAGTGGTTTGAAACAAACGGTTTTGATAATGACATACTTTTACAAATGGATCAGATCAAAGAAAGGCTTTTTGAAGAAAATGACGTCCGGAAACCGACTTCAACACAGCCCCTACATACATGAAACCATTTGCATAGTAGCAAACGGCAGCTCTATCCTCAAAACCCCAAAAGGTCCACGAATTGATGAATTCGGGGTTGTCGGACGGATCAACAATTACAGGGTCAGGGGGTTTGAAAACTTTGTCGGCAGCAAAACAAATGTATGGTTTAACGGAGCTAACCAGAATCTGAAAAGCCCCGAACAGCAGGCTGAATCAACGGTTGTGCTTATTCCCTCTTCAATACTGAACAGAAAGGGTGAAGCCATAGACAACCGTATATGCCGTCGTTTGAAGGTCAAATCAAAAGATTACTATACCCTCGTCTCAAAAGAGGAAATATTGTCCTTTGAACAAAAAGTGGGTTCACAGAGGCTAACCACAGGTACAAAATCTATCCTCTGGGCAATCGGCAGGTTCCGGGAAGTCTACATACACGGATTTGACTTTTTCATAGATTCCAAAACCCATTACAATGACCCTCCGCTGACAAAGTGGCTTATCACAAAGGGATTGATTAAGAAGGCGGAGAAACATGATATGAGAAGGGAAAAAGAGTACATCACCACTCTCCTCGATCAGGGAATCATCCGTAAGCTAGACTGACATTCTGAAACAGCACAGATAGATCTGTGTAGAATTGCAGCTAAACGATTTACCAAACACGATTTAAAAATTGGACATTTTCCATGTGCAGACAAATTTTTCAAAAAGAGTTTATCTCACGTATAAAAAACAAACGGGTTGCTCTTGTAGGCCCCGCGCCCTCAGTTTCAGGATCCGGTGCAGGGCCATGGATCGATTCCTTTGATCTGGTTGCCAGAGTCAATATGGGTGTATTTGATATTGCCTCTCTGCCCCATGATGTGGGGACACGCACTGATATTTTATATGGTAACAGGTTCGTTCAAAAACGTCTCTCCTACGATGAAGAGATCATAGCAAAATTTTCTCCCTGGTTCTCAGACACGCTCTTTTGCTTTAAGGGACACTCCTGTTTAAAGAAAAGTCATTTCTCTCCGACAGCCAAAAAACTGGGGCTCTCCTCCTTTAGAATTGTAAAAAAAGACCTGTTACTGAGTAATCCTAATATGGGATTTCTCGCTATAAAGGATCTGCTGAAGGCGAAACCAAAACTTCTGCATCTGACAGGTTTTACCTTTTATCAGGGGAAGGAAGTGTATCACGGGAAATATCTTGGAGGACATGACAACAAAATTCACCAGGGGCAGAACAGAATGTTTTCGAAATTTTGCCGTATCTACAGGAAAAGCAGTAATCTTTCAGTTGACCCAACACTAAAAGCAATGATAGAGAAAACCAAAAACTGATCCCCTGCTCAGTTTAGAGCAGAACGGGAGAGGAGAGTTTGGACCCCTGAAGATACCAGAGTTTCTATATGGTTTAAAATCGAAACTGATGAACTGGTATTCTGAGCGACAAAATCGAGTGTGTCTTTTGAAACCGATCCATGAGTTTCGGTATTATCGATCTCCCCCAGAAACTCTGTAACCTCGTTATCTGTGTGCACCACCCTTGCGATCCCTTCCTGAACCATTCGCACCGCTTCATCGAGGATATGGTAATTGGGCCCGAAAAAAACCGGCACACCATAAACAGCCGGTTCTATAGCAGAATGAACCCCTGCCCCAAAGCCAGCTCCAACGTATGCGGTATAGGCATAACAGTACAACTCGGCAAGAATACCCACACTATCAATGATCACAATATCACAATCGTCTATTTTTCCCGACTCAGAATGTCTTGTATGTGTAAAGCCGTGCTTTTCAACACATTTGATAAACCCACTGATATCTTTTGGTGCAACTTCATGAGGAACTGCAATGATTCGATATTTTGGCTCTGAAGTATTTTTTTTATCCAAAAATTCTCTCAGCCCCGTGAGAATAACATCATAGTCGGATGGGATAATACTGCCCAGTACAATATTTCTTCTGTTAAGGATATCTGTTTTTGATCCGAAATGGTTTTTCCTGTTTTTTCCTTTTCGCAATGCAACCTGATCAAATCGTGAATCTCCGGTGATCGAAACTTTTGCTCCGGGAGCAAGATTCAGAATATTGTCTCTTATTCTCTTTGATCCACAGAGGATAAGGTCAAAGAGCTCAAACACAGCCCTGTTTGCAGAGCGAAGCGGCAGCCTGAACCTAAGTGACTTTTCATAAAAATTGGCATTGATAAACACTGTTTTGATTTTCATCATGGATGCACAGAGGATATGTGCGGGCCAAAGATCATGCCTGTTAACTATATAAGCCGAAGGCTTTATTTTTGCGAAAAAATAAAACGCCCAGAGTATAGAGTCTTCAGGATGGTAGCAGGCAGCATCAAAGAGATCAGACTCTCTTTCTTTTTCAAAGATTGTGGGGGAAGAGAAAGTCTGAAAGACAAAAAAGCCTGTCCTGTTTACTTTTAAAAGAAGGGGTTTTAGCTGTTCAAATTCACCGGCAGAGGCGGCGTGAAAAATTAAAACCTTTTTCTCGCCCCTGTTTTCTTTGAGCTTTGCCAATGCCACTTTTCTCAGCCGTGCTTCAGAAAAGAATCTGGTTCGCATTTTGGGTAAAAGTAGCAAAATAATCTTTGCAACAGGCCACAAGACAGGTGATATTACAGCATAGAGAATAAGCTGCAGCATATATTCAGTCCTTAATAAGGAGGAGAATCAAATCATTTTTCAAACAGTACTATAATTATTCACTCCAACAGTTTTGGCCTTGAGAATACAATCAACAAAATCTCTGAAAGCACCCTGCCCGCCCTTTCTTCTGGTCACATAATCGGGTTTTAAATTGTCCAGAATAGGACTATTGCATGCAAGTGCTGAGAGCCCTACCATTTCCAAAACTTCTGTATCATTGATATCATCCCCTATATAGGCAACCTCTGAGATATCAATTTTGAACTGAGTGCATAACTCCTGAAGTCTTTGAGCCTTGTTCTGTTCACCAAGGAAAAGGTGGGGTATTTTAAGCTTTTCAGCTCTGGCTTTCACTGTGGCAGAATTTTCACCCGTAAGGATCGCAACTTCCAGCCCTGCTTTTCTCAGCATCGCAACCGCCATCCCATCATAGGTGGAAAACGCTTTCATCGCTTCGCCCTGGGGAGAATAATACATCGTTCCGTCGGTCCAAACACCATCGATATCAGTGGCGACAAGTTTGATCTTTTTAGCCTTGTTTTCAAATGCCTGATCTACCATAGAATATCTTCCTCTTTAATGACACTGTCGGCAGGAATCAGCTTTGCCACACGTTTGCCGATTACAGCCTCCATTCTGGTAGGCGAAATGCCTGTGCCCGGTCCTTTGGTGGTGAGCATATCAGCTGTAATTACATCGTCTTTACAAAGTTCACAGGCAGAAACAATGCTTTTTGTTAACTTTTTAAAGATTGGATATTCGGAATCCTGGATACCTTTTTCAAAGGATCCCATTGCTTCTGTCACATGGTGAATATCACGAACCATCTTGGCAAACCCCTGTGGTTCAAGTGAGGCGGCATGATCGCCGCCTTTCATCGTCCTGTCAAGTGTAAAGTGTTTTTCGATTATGCAGGCACCCAGCCCAACAGCAACTGGAGGGATTGCGATACCCAGCTCATGACCCGAAAACCCAATCACCGCATCGGGAAACTCTTTTTTGAAGGTATGCAGTACATTAAGATTTATCTCACTGAATTTTGACGGGTAGGTTGATGTACATTGTAAAATCGCGATCTTATCATTATGTTTTCCAACCGTAACATAGGCATTTCTCACATCTTCAAGGCACGCCATTCCGGTTGAGAGGATCACCGGTTTGTCCTTTTTTGCTGTATGCTCCAAAAGCGGAAGATTGGTGAGGTCGGCAGAAGCCATTTTGAAGAAAGGTACATCTATGCTGTCCAGAAAATCTATACTCTCCTCATCCCATCCCGAAGCACAGAACAGAATCTCATTCTGTGCGCAAAATCTTTTAAGCTCGACATAATCAGTTTCATCCAGTTCAAGAGCCCTTTTATGTTCCCCATATGTTTTGCCAAAACTGTTTGAGTTTTCATAGGGCATCTCAAGTCCTTCTCTGGTGAGGATTCTGCTGATGCTTCTTTTTTGAAACTTTACCGCATCCGCACCACAGTTTTTTGCCTCTTTTATCAGTTTTTTGGCGATGTCAATATCACCCTGGTGATTTATACCCACCTCTGCTATAACAAAAACGGGATGCCCTGCACCGACAAGCTTTGATCCTAAACTGATAACTCCCATTGCGAATTAAACCCTTTCATATATTTCGAAAAAAAAACTTCAAATCAAGATTTTTGTCCCGGTTTATCAGGTAATAACTGTCAGCCTACCCGATTTCCACATTTCCTGTGCCAGCTTTTCCAGCACGGTGAAATCTGTTTCTGTATCGATTTCATAGCTGTACTCTTCTTCAAATATCGTGTACCCGATCCTTCCCCCAAGCCTGTTGCCAGTTTTCAGAAAAGTTTCCTTTTTGAAGATGTACAGAGAACCGTTTTCCACATATTGCCGATCGTCGTCCTTTATATCCTGACGTCTGGGGCGATTGAGATAATCATATTGCGCAATTGCCTCATCTTCTCTCAGTTTCCAGAAAAATCTGTGAGTCGGCGAAAGGCTAAGAAGTGAGTCGTACTCAAAAGAGATGAATTTTTTAAGGGCCTGAGCAATCCCGTCTTCAGGGCGCAGCGGACTGGTGGCCTGAAGAAACACAATTATATCCGGATCAATACCTTCAGAGATCATCTGAGAGATTGCATGCCCGATTGCACTTTCCGAAGTAGCACTGTCCCCTGAGAGCTCGGCAGGTCTTTTAATGATTGAAGCCCCTGCGTTTTGGGAGATTTCGGCAATCTCTTCATCATCGGTTGAAACAAATACATTTTCAATCAGAGAGACCGAGAGGGCCTGCTCAATTGAGTGAACCACAAGAGGTTTGCCTGCAAACTGTCTGATGTTCTTTCCGGGAACACCTTTACTGCCTCCCCTTGCCGGAATTATTGCAACAATTTTCATCTTTTCCCATCTGCAAACAGGGTGTAAAAAAAATCTTTGTTCATCCCAGGGCGGTTTCGAAGTATAAACTTCAGCAGATTGAAATTTATCAGACAATCTGTTGGTTACCGACTTAAAGGAGATGGACGTCGTTTGGAAAATAGTTTATTCCTTATTCACAATCGCCATTTTCCTTCCATTTTTGAAATTTAACGTCCCAAGTGGCGACAATTATTTTATCACCTTATTAGCCTGAAATTTGCAGCAGAAAATTTGGATTCAAGTTCCCGGGGGGTTAAAATTTTGATGTATGTACAAAATGATCCAAAATCGCTTGAGAAATATTCTTCAGCCGTGACTCTTTCTGACATGGAGGTTTTTATTTTCCCAGAGCTGATGTATTCCCTTGTTCTGGCGAATATAATGTCTCCCAGGCTCTGGTTGTGGAAAGAGGACCCCTGGTTTAAGGGCATAAAAAAGATGAAACCGCAGCGCAGGATCCAACGACTTAAACAATACATAATGGATCATTTCTCCTTCAATCTCGACCTGGATACCTGGGGACTTACCACAAAAGAGAAAGAGTTAAGCAGGTTTGAAAATTTTATTGACAAAACCATGCTCACAGAAAGTAATGCACTTTTTGGATATGAAGGAGACAGATACTATTTCGATATAGATATCAGAAAACATTTCGGTTTGGATAAATACACTTCAGAGGTTATCCCCTACTGGAAAACAGAAACACTGGAAGCTATGGAGGCTTTCAAATATAAAGAGGGATACCCCGGAGGTGCCGGAGAGTGTGTATCTCTTGCAGCACTGTACGCCGCGGCTTCATTTGTTGTAGCAGAAATACCCCTCAAACAAATCTTTCTCATGACCACTCCCCTGCATTCTCAGAACTACCTCGATATTAATCATGGTATTATTACCAATAATCGTCGCATCGTGACCAAAAACATGTGGTTTAACGGAACAGAGCTTTCAGCCAAGGCCCGGCGCGCTCTTCAGAATGAACAGGTCACACTGGTAACCCACCAGAGCGGCTATATACACTCTATGTACAATGAGGCGACTATGCCAATTGAAACTTACCGCCATTTCGCAAAAAAACTCGGCAACTATCTCAAAACAGAAATCACCTACGAGATACTTGCCAATTTCATCCGACACAACCAGAAACTGCAATCCTGTTTCCAGCTCACCTATAATTTTTGCGGCAAACCACGCTTCATAGAAGCAGAAAAAGTATACAAGTACGAACACTCCAGCAAATTCAGAATCGGAAGCACTACTCAGAACAAACTGCTCGAGGAGATTGAGGAGGATGAATATTACACCACCCCACACCCCAACCGTGTTCTTCTTGATGAGCTCGAAGAGTTTTTCAGGACAAATAAGGTAGTGCTTGACGACCCCGATACTATTAGTAAACTTATCGAATACCTTCACCACAGTTGTTATGATGTGCAAAATCTCATCGAAGAGCTGGTTGAGTTTTGCCAGATCAAACCAAAACTCCCGGGGGAAAATAAGGATTTCAGAGAAAATAAAATTATTGAGCTCGATGGAGTAAACAGCGCAAAAGAGGCTCAGGAGTATCTGCAGAGCATACGTCAGGAAAATCAAACAGCAGATCTTGCCTTTACGGCTTTCAGATGTGTCAATAGTTCATCATGGAAACCGTTTCTCAAAGCAGCTCTGGAGAGAAATCCTGTAGGTATCGATGATCTGAAAACTGAGAATATTCAAAAAATCTACTCCATAATTGAATCCTTTGCCAATGAATCGATCTATTCTGAAAACACTCGTCTGGCTCAACCCGATGAAGTGTGGAACTTTCGCAGAGGGGATGGTCTGGAAAAAGCACTCTGTTTTCTGAACATCTGCAAAAACCGCTACCCCCATGTGCCTTTCAGTTTATCCATTGAAGGCGAAAGTGCAAAGGTAATATTTGAAGGTGAAACATTTCAATTCGCCACAATGAAGAGAGTTGCGCAACCCGAACCTGAAGATTTCGACTTTTGATGATACCTGCTAAATAATGTGAGGCATAGTTTCTGAATGAGGCAAATGCTTTCCAATAAGATCGTTCATGTCATCCGTCATGGGTGCAGAGATCTCCGTTTCCCGACCCGTAAAAGGATGGGTGAATCTCAGCGACTCACAATGAAGAGCCTGGCGGGGTGTCTGCAGCTCTTCAGGAAGGTTTTTGGGGTTATCCAACCAGCGCAGATATTTTTCATCCGATAAGCTGTAGAGTTTATCCCCGATCACCGGATGTCCTATGGAAGCCAGATGAACGCGTATCTGATGTGTTCTTCCGGTAATTGGTTTGAGTGTCAGTAATGAAGCGGTATCCTGAAAATGCCTGATTTTTAGTACCTCCGTTACTGCTGATTTACCGGTTTCATCAACCTTGAATTTGTGCCGCACCGGAGCAAACTTGTCTTTACAGATAGGTTTATCGATAAAACTGATTTCCTGGGGCACTCTCCCCAGACAAACCGCTCTGTAAATTTTCTCCACACTTCCCACTCTGAAGCTGTCTGAAAAACAGCTCATAATCTCACTGTTTTTTGCTACAAGAATGACACCTGATGTTTCTCTGTCAAGTCTGTGCACGGCATGAGAATCAGGGAATGAGGGGTTATGCATATTGCGCAATTGGTAGATGAGGTTATTTCTGAAAGACTTACCTGCACGGTGGACAAGGAGGTTTCCTGGCTTGTTTACACCAAGAATCCATTCATCCTCATACACTATGCTATAGTTCAAGTCAGCTTCAGGTTCCTCAAACTCTCCCGCATCATACGCCACGATATCAGAACCGTTAACAACATCCGATTCAGAAGAGAGTGAACCATTCACACTTACTTTACCGAGACGGACCCTGTTAGCCCATTCATTTTCGTCATGATAGGTGAATCTGCCAGAGAGGTAATCGATGATGTTTTTCTGCTTTACATCAACAGCAACAGAGGATTTGAAGATCATATTTCATTTATATAAAGTGGCTTGTGTCCATCGTAAGTACTGTTAATATAATTAAACATTACCACTTCTGTCTGCTTATCTTTATCGATATTGATTATGAGCCTGTCGATATATCTGCGGGCTATAAAAAGCCCACGACCGTGGGAGTCAAAAAGCCCCAGCGGAACACCGGAGTCATCCAGGGCAATTTGCCTGTTTAACCAGTAGAGGACATCTCTTTTTTTAAGTCTCCCTCCCTTGTCTTTAACGGCAATAATGTACTTTTCATCATCGGCCCCGACCAAAACCTCTACCGCAAGCTCCTCAGAGAGCTCAAAGCGGTGATCCCATAATTCCTTTGCATCGGGGGGTTCGTTGCGCACCCCGTAAAATATTGCATTGGTCAGAAGCTCTATTAGCACAAGCTCCAGTTTTTTCTCTCTTCTTGGATCATTTATGAGTGAGACGATTTTTTTTGAATCAAGATCAAGTTTTGTCGATTTTTTGATAATAAACCGATGTATCGGAGTGTTTGGACAGAAGTAGCGCTCTATTCCAAAGATATTCTCAGCAAGCAGGTTACTGAGCAGTCTTGAAAGCTCTCCAAAATTAAAGGGTGCGTTTTTAACAAAAATGTTGCCTATGTCGTGATGCATTGCAAGTTCCAGATAATCCTCAACATTATACGCTGTTATCAGCACCCGCTTGATCTTAGGGAACTTTTCACGAACCCTTTTAAGCAGATCAAACCCTTTCATGGCAGGCATATTTATATCTGAAAGGATCAGATCCACAGAATGTTTTTCAAGTAGTTCCAAAGCATCTTCACCACTGCTTGCACTGATAACAGAATACCCTTCAACCTCGGTGAGGAAATCATGAATCATATGCCGGATTTCGGGTTCATCATCGACTAAAAGTATCAGATATTGGCTGTTTTCTTTCATTTGCCCTGTTTTTTTTTCTGTGAACTTTTTATGACCGTTTCGCTGTGCCCTGTGTATATTTATAGCAAATAAATAGAGGCTTAAAAACCAATACCACTCTATCCAGAGTAATAGTGAACAGTATGAAAGCTCTGTTTCCAGGTGCTGTCTACTGGTCTCATCTACCCTGCATCATTGCCTCTGGTGCATTTTGCTTTGGCATACTTACGGCCACCCGCCTGACTCAGTTTGAATTCAGTAATAGATTGTACACCCATTTTTTCATTTTGGCAACTGTTTCAACGATTATTTCAGGCATTTTAACCAAAAGCTCAGGTCTGAGATTTTTTTTATTTTTTGTCGCCGGGCTTTCACACTACACTCAAACAGATATGCGCCACAACTTCTTCCGCCGGGAACTTGAACACTCAATGCGGTATTCTTCTTACACAGAGGTTTCCGGCAAGGTAAGGGGAAGAATCACAGAACGTTTCGGTAACTCCTATTTCGCTTTCAAAATTGAAAACAGCAATGACCCTCAGTTAACAGAACTGCTCAGAGGAAAAAGAGTGCGTGGTATTTATTCCGGGGAGGACATAAAAACCTCCGGTACCTATATCTTCAGCGGTGAGTTTTCGCTACCGGGAAAAGGTGAGTTTCCATTCGGTTTCAACGAGTCCGCATATCTAAGGAACCAGGGGTTATGGGGAAATCTAATTATACAAACAGTGCATCATAGCGAGGAGTCAGAACCATCATTCACAAGCGGTTTATTCCAGCTAATCCGCAGCAGAAGTCATGAGATATTTGGCTCAGCCGGAGATAGCGAGGTGAATTCGATTTTCCATGCAGCTTTTCTTGGAGAAAGGGATAAGCTGACAGAAAGGGTCAGATCAGGATTCAGAAAAGCCGGGATATTTCACCTTCTTTCTATCTCAGGATTTCACGCCGGATTACTCTTTGGAGCAGGTTATGCAGTGCTGGCATTATTTGGTTTGAAGAAAAAGTACTGTATGGCATTGTCTACAGGGTTTCTCTGGCTCTATCTGTTTTTTATTGGTTTTATTCCCTCTCTTTTCAGGGCAACAGTTATGGTAAGCTGTATTGGAGGTGCAACGTTTTCGCAGAAGAAAAACCATACTCTTCAGGCTCTGGGATTGGCTGCTCTGGTTTGGCTTATCTGGTCTCCCTATTCTCTTTTTTCTCCAGGTTTCCAGTTATCGTTTGCCGCAACATCAGGAATACTTTTGCTAAGCCCTATCCTGAGCCGCATTTTGAAACCGGAGTTCACCAACAGATACATAAATTTTATCGGTAAATCTATCTTATCATCCTTTTCTGTTTCAATCTCGGCATTTCTTTTTACAGCCCCGGTGCTTGCCTATCATTTTGGCACTATTTCTCTATTTGGAATTCTGTTCAATATTCCGGCAATTGTGATCATGTCGGGAGCTATGTGGTCGCTTTTCGCAGGTCTGCTTACCGGAATGTTTTATGTACCACTGGCAACACCATTTGTCTTTGTATCCCGCTACATGCTTGAACTACTCTTGCTGCTCAGCGAGTTTTCTCATTTTTTTGACTATAGTGAACTGACTCTGCCTGCGCCAAAATGGCACACAATAGTTTCTTTCTACCTTTTTCTAACAGGACTCTGTGCAATCAGAAAGAAGAGTGTGGCGACTTTTTTCCTGATCGGTTCCGCCTCACTCACAATTCTGTTTACGCTCCTGGGTATGATACCAGACAGGGGTCATGGGGAATTTGTTCGCATTACAAGGGGTTCAAGCACGATCAATGGGGTTTTGTGGCCCGATAACAGCGTGTGGCTATTTGGTTTTGGTGAACCTTATGAACTTCGGCAGATGTTCAGAACCAGAGTCAGACCCTGGTTTCACCACAGGAGTAACCCAAAGTTGTCTCTTCTTATTTTCCATGAGGAGGCGGAATTTGCCGCTCATCAGATCATGCATACTTCAGAACAATTCCCCCACCTTCTGACAGCTCCCGCACAACCGAACTCTCCGGTTTTAAATGAAAACTGGAATTACCACAAAATCAATTTACCCCTGATGTTTTGTAGTGGAAAGGGATACTCAACCCACATCAGCTCAAAGGATGTTCAGTTTATATCACCCTCCTCAAGGCTTACAATCCCTCTTCTCTATAATGGAAATGTCACATTTTCTGAAGACGGGGAAAAATGGATCAGTATCAGGGAGGATACAATTATTACCCTTGAAAATTTCTGAAGTTATGCAGGATATTGTGAAAGTGAACATTTATTTATTACATTCTTTAATAGAGGTGGATTAAACAATAACTCCAAACGAGCGGTTTTTGCAGTACTGAATACCTTTGGGGAAAACGATGATAATAACAGAAAAATTCAGTCAAAACTGGCAAATTGTTAGATTCCAGGGCAAATTTGTGGCAAAAACCTTAAACGAGGTTCGAAAGACTCTGAGTAAGATTGAATCAGAGGGAAAAATGAAAAAAGTTGTGTTTGATTTAAGCTCTACCAATTACCTGGACTCCAGCGCCCTCACAGTTATGCTTAATCTTCTCAAAAGATTAAACCAAAAAGAGGGTGGAGAGTTCGTTGTCTGCGGACCGAACAAGGAAGTAATGGAAATATTCTCGATAGTTGGCTTCGATAAAGTGGTCAGGATTTACCCCTCAGTAGAATCGGTTCTTAATCAGAACGAGAATTGCTGATTTTTTTTACCTGTAAGAACATTTTCCTTTGTATTTTCACTCTCAGTACTGCGGTCTGAAGAGAAATGTCACTATTCTCAATTTTTTCCCAAAAAAGGAGAAAACATGCCCAGGGCCATTATTGTATTGGCAGATGGATTTGAGGAGCTGGAAGCTGTTGCATGCATAGACTTGCTGAGAAGATCACCTGTTGAAGTATGTATTGCGGGACTCGATTCGCTTACAATCACCGGAAGTCATGAAATAAGATTGGAAGCAGATATGCTACTTGAAAACCATACTCCCGGTTTCGATGCGCTGATATTGCCGGGAGGAATGCCCGGGACAAAAAACCTTGCTCATTCAACCCCTTTAAAAGAGGTAATCATAAAAGCAGATCATGAAAAAAAGCTGCTTGCTGCCATATGTGCCGCACCAACGGTTCTATACAGTGCCGGTGTCCTTAAAAATAAAAAGGCGACCTGCTATCCCGGGTTTGAGAAACAATTTTCTGAAACTATATTTGTGGAAAAACCGGTTGTAAGGGATGAGCACATAATCACAAGCCGGGGTGCCGGTACGGCTATCCCTTTCTCTCTTGAAATTATAAAGTATATTTGCGGAAGTGAACACTCCGAAAAAATAGCATCCTCCATACTGTACGAACAAAGTTAATGACGGAGCTTGAAAATGGGTTATAAAAGTCTGGTTGTCCTGATTTCTTTTCTCTGGGCAATTTGCCTTGCGCAGGAAAGTGACTTTTCCAAGGATTCCACAATTGTCGATTTAATACTGAATATCAACTCTGTCGAAGTGCAGGATTTCAGCAGTCTCACAGATACTGTGGGTGGCAGGATTACAGGCCTGCATTTGGACTCTCTGGGTATTGAGATTATACCTGAAGAAATACAACGTCTCGAACATCTGCGGCTGCTCAGACTAAATCACAACAATCTTTCTGTACTGCCCGGTGAGATAGGAAATCTGAGATTTCTAAGAGAACTGCGTCTTGACAATAACAGTCTCGACTCTCTGCCCCCCTCTTTTGAGAACTTAAGGGAGCTAAGAACACTGTATCTCAATGGCAACAATTTCACCTCATTACCGGAAATCCTCAACACCATACCGCTGTTGACAGAGCTCTCGATCACCCACAATCAGATAAGTTATATCGGCTCAGGCACGCCCCCTATGCCCATGATCAAATATATCTATCTTGATCACAACAACCTTGATTCTCTCCCATCATGGTTTTTTGACCACGACAGTCTCAGAGTTCTCTCCCTTAAAAACAATGAGCTTACCCACCTTTGCGCCAACATCAGTAATGCTCAAAAACTTCAAACAGTTAAGGTTTCTGGGAACCTGATAAATTTTCTGCCGGAGTCTATTGGCGAGCTTGCCAACCTTCAATACCTCTATGTCTCAGAAAACATGCTTACCTCACTTCCCGCTTCCATTGGTGAGCTTTCGAACCTGCGCTGGTTTTATGCAGATAAAAACCAACTGGCACAGATTCCCCAAGAGCTTTCAGCCTTGTCACGACTCGAGATTTTATCACTCTCGGGCAACGGAATCACAACTGTTCCCGAATCTATCGGTGAACTTTCAGCTCTCCTTGTTTTAAATCTCAGCCACAACAACCTTGCCTCTTTCCCCGGTGCGATTTCAAATCTTTGCGGCCTGAAAGTGTTATGGCTGGCACACAACTCCCTTTCATCACTGCCCGAATCAATAACAGGGCTAAGGGAACTTGGCCAGCTGAATCAATCGGGTGAAGGCGGGGGCTTAGACCTCTCGGGCAACATGTTATGCCACCAACCCGAACAGATAGTGGAGTGGGCAAACCTGTTTGACCCACAATGGAAAAAAAGCCAGAAGTGTGAAGATATTTCAGACTCAAAAGATTAACCCGTGCAATTTGAATTAATATATTTTTAAGACCATTTTGGTTATTTTGAATTTTTCACATCAGCACACGACTCACACATGAAAAGAACCATTCTCTACCCAAAACATATCTCCCTGAATGCAAAGATGGTCCCCTTTGGCGGGTATGAAATGCCTATTCAGTATGACGGGATCCTTAAAGAGCACAAGGCTGCCAGAACAGATAGTGCACTATTTGATACCTGCCATATGGGCGAGCTGATAATTGAAGGGGAAAATTCGGTTAAAGATCTCGAGAGTATTTTAAGCTGCGGTGTAGCTTCAATCTCAAAGGGTGCCTGCCGCTACGGATTTATATGCAACGAACAGGGCGGAATCATAGACGATCAGATTTTATACAGATTAGATGAACTGAAGTTTATGATGGTGGTAAATGCATCAACTCAGCAAACTGACTATGAATGGATTAAGTCTCATTGTTCAGCAGAAACAAAACTGAAAGATATTTCACTGGAAACTGCAAAAATAGATATTCAGGGCCCGGCCTCTGCAAAACTGGTGTCCTCAATCTTAAGCCTTCCTATAGATTCACTGAGATTTTACCGGTTCGGGCACAATTATTTCAAGGGTGAAGAAGTTCTCATCAGCCGCACAGGGTATACAGGTGAAATTGGGTTTGAAATTTATTGCAAAAACGACTCAGCCACTGCAATCTGGGACAATTTAATCAGTCTTGGGGCGGTTCCTGCTGGACTGGGGGCACGCGATACACTGAGGCTTGAGATGGGTTTTCCATTGTACGGTCACGAACTCAGAGATGATATAAATGCAGCAGAAAGTGGATTCTCAAGGGCGGTCTCCTCTCAGAAACAGTTTATCGGTTCTGAAGCGATCCGGAATAAAGAGAACCACAAAAATACACTTGTGGGTATCAGGCTTAAAGAGAAGCGGGCTGCAAGAGAAGGGGATGAGATAGAGATTGATGGTGTGATCAGGGGGTTTGTTACAAGTGGAAGTTACGCTCCGTCACTTGGATGTGCTGTAGCACTTGGGTATGTAGAAAACCCATACTGCAAGCCAGGTACTCAACTGTTCTTACGCGGAAAAAAATTAAATGCTGAAGGAATTATAACAGAACTTCCTTTCTATAAGGATGGAACTGCACGAGCGGATCTAAAATCATATCTATAAAAAGTGCTTAAAACAAAGGAGCATTCATGATACCAGCAGACAGAAAATACACCGATTCTCACGAATGGGTTTTGGTCGAAGGCGATAGTGCCACCATAGGTATAACCGAACACGCACAGGATTCTCTGGGTGATATCACTTTTATAGAGCTTCCGGATACAGGAAAAAAAGTTCAAAAAGGAGCCGAGTGCGGCGTTGTTGAGTCGGTAAAGGCTGCCAGTGACATTTTCTCACCACTAACAGGAGAAGTTGAGGAAATTAATGACAAACTAACCACATCACCAGAGCTTATCAACAGTGATCCGTATGGTGATGGATGGTTTTTCAAGGTCAAAAACCTGAGTGCATCCGAAATTGAATCACTCATGGATTCTGCTGCATACGAGAAATATCTGGAGACTCTGTAAATGAGCTACCTGCCATCGACCCCGGATCAACAATCCGAAATGCTTGAACGCTGTGGTCTGAGCCATATAGATCAGTTGTTTGAGGACATACCAAAAGAGTTGGAACCAAAAAGTTTTTCCCTTCCGCAGGGGAAATCTGAACTTGAGGTTTTGAGTCACTGTGACAGACTCTCAAAACAGAACTTCTCCCATCTTATAAGCTTTCTCGGGGGTGGTTTCTACGACCATTTCATTCCTTCTGCAGTAGATGCCCTTGCTTCAAGAAGTGAGTTTTACACCGCCTACACTCCCTACCAGCCAGAGCTTTCCCAGGGAACTCTTCAGGCCATATATGAATATCAGTCCCATATTTGCAGACTTACTGGCATGGAAGTGTCCAATGCATCTCTTTATGATGGGGGTACCGCACTCTACGAAGCTTGTCAGATGGCACTAAGTAAAACCGCAAGGCCAAAAATAGTGATCGATGGCGGGGTTAACCCTATTTACAGAAAAATGCTCTACTCCTACACTGCTAACCTGTCCATTGAGCTTCTGGAGATAGATGTTTCCCATGGGCAGAGCAACAGGGAAACTCTTTTTAACGCCATAGATGAGAGAACAGCGGCTGTAATACTTCAAAACCCAAACTTTTTCGGTGTTATAGATGACCATTCAGATATAGCAGAAAAATGTCAGTCCATGGGAATACTTACCGTCCAGTCAGTGTACCCGATAGCAATGGCAATGATAAAGAGTCCCGGTGAGCAGGGTATAGATATCGCCACGGGTGAAGGTCAGTCGATGGGGATTCCTCTTTCATTTGGTGGGCCTTACCTTGGGTTTATGGCTGTTGGTAAGGGGTTGGCCAGGAAAATGCCGGGCAGAATCGCAGCCCGCACAGAAGACACTCAGGGCAGAGAGGGTTTTGTGCTGTCTTTGCAAGCCAGGGAGCAGCATATAAGGCGCGAGAAAGCTACTTCAAATATCTGCACCAACGAGGCTCTGTGTGCTCTAAGGGCACATATTTATCTTTCACTCTTAGGAAAATCGGGTTTAAACAGGGTTGCATCTCTTTGTCTGGATAAGGCCCACTATGCAAAAAGCCGCCTTAAAAGCATACCCGGTGTAAAGGTGATGGAAACCTCACCCACATTCAATGAATTCACGGTTAAACTCCCCATTGATGCTGCGGAGTGTGTGGGAAGCATGATTGAGAAGGGCTTTGCAGCCGGGTTTCCTCTTGGAAGATATTACAAGGGTATGGAAAGATACCTGCTTGTAGCGGTGACTGAGAAAAGAACAAAACATGAAATCGGGATGTTTGCAGAAACATTGGAGGCTGTGGTATGTCAGTGATCTTTGATAAATCGGTCCCTGGAAGAAAAGGGGTCACGCTGCCCCAAAGTGATGTCCCCATATCAGCGCAAATCCCCGAACAGTACAGGCGAAAAACCCCACCCCCAATCTGCGAACTTTCTGAACTGGATGTTGTAAGACATTTTACCGCCCTGTCCAGAAAAAACTATGGTGTAGACACCAATTTCTACCCCCTGGGGTCATGCACTATGAAATACAACCCCAAGGTGTGTGAAAAGATAGCTTCGATGGATGGTTTTGAAAACCTTCATCCGCTTCTGCCACAGCTGCGCAGAGGGGGTATGCTCACTCAGGGTGCACTTGCCATTCTTCATGAGCTTGAAGCACAGCTTTGTGAAATAACCGGCATGGACGGCTTTACACTCCATCCCCTGGCCGGAGCGCATGGTGAACTTACCGGCATGATGCTTATCGCCGCTTATCACCGGTTTAAAGGCAATCAGAAAAACGAAGTGCTGATTCCTGATGAAGCGCACGGGACAAACCCATCCAGTGCTGCAATTGCAGGGTATAAGGTCCGATCGATTCCAACAGACACCTCCACCGGAACGTTAGATATTTCTGCGCTGGAAGAGGCTATCAGTGATTCAACTGCAGCTATCATGATGACAAATCCCAACACTCTTGGACTCTTTAATGATCAGATAAAAAAAATAGCCGATATAGCTCACTCCCATGATGCCCTGCTCTATTATGATGGAGCAAATCTGAATGCGATCATGGGGAAGTTCAGGCCCGGAGATGCTGACTTTGATGTCGTGCATCTTAATCTGCATAAAACCTTTGCCACTCCTCATGGCGGGGGTGGACCGGGAGCGGGTCCGGTAGGAGTTAAGGAACACCTGAGGAAGTTTCTGCCAATTTCGCGCATAACCAAAAGGTCAGACAACACCTATACTCTAGACTATGATCATCCTCATTCTATTGGCTATATTTCCCCCTTCTACGGGAATTTCGCAGTATGCCTAAAAGCCTACGCCTACATTCTCATGATGGGAAAAAAGGGATTACGGGAAGCAAGTGAGCAGGCTGTACTCAACGCCAATTATATAATGCATTCTCTCAAAACCCATTACGATATTCCATATTTGAGAACCTGCATGCATGAATGTGTATTAAGTGCCAAAAAGCAGATGGAGAATGGGATCAGCGCTTTGGATATTGCAAAATCACTTATCGACAGGGGTTTTCACCCCCCTACGGTGTATTTTCCCCTGATCGTAAAAGAAGCTCTGATGATCGAGCCAACAGAAACAGAGAGCAAAGAGACATTGGATTCTTTCATCGGGGCGATGATCGATATTGCAGAGAAGGCAAAAACAGATTCCGGTGCGCTTAAAGAGTCACCGGTTACCACAGCTGTAAGCCGATTGAACGAAACCAAGGCAGCCAAAGAGATGGATGTTGCAAGTCTTGAATAGAGGCAGCTACACAGGTACAGGATTTGCTTCTTTATAACGGGATGATGCTTACTTTACTTATATATCAGATTAAGTTTTTCAAAAAGTCTCAACAAGTTGCATTTTACACAAAAATGTATTATAATTATCATATTAGAAGTGTAGTGTCTCGATCATAAACAAAAGTGAGGTCTTTATGCGTTTAAGCAAGTGGTCACTGATCATAATAGTTGCAGCTTGTGCCACAGTTTTTGCCAGAGAACGGATGGTTCAGGCTGATCAGAACAATCTTGGCATATACAGAAACGAAACCAGAGAATTATACGAACAGCCGATAACGACTGTAAGCCGAGGTACTAATCTCACCATTTTAGACACAAGACCGCCCCACTACCGGGTACGTACACCGTCCGGAGAAGAAGGTTGGGTGGAAAGACGCCTTGTAAGTGCTGTTTCTTCCGCTGCTACCGGACCAACCAGCAGGGCTTTTGTGTTTGATGATGCTGATATTGTCGGTTATCTGGATAACCCTGCTCCGGTGTTTATTATGGATACAGATGATCCGGGTTCAGATCCTATTACCCTCGATCGCTCTTTCAAAGATGCTCTCAAGCAGAATATCGACAGAGAGACGATGGAGAGACTCACAAGATAGACTTTCTGGGACATAAAAATAGTAAGGCAGGTTGACCATCAGTTAGCCTGCCTTTTTTTGTCTTTAACTCTAATTATTTAATCTGTTTTGCCATACTCTTTGTATTGTGATTACCTGATTTTTTTGTGACTACCTGAAACTTTCCACTTCTTTCTTTTTCATCAGAAGGCGCCAGATCTTTTCAACCAGTTCTTTCCCACTAAAAGGCTTTACTATGAAATCGTCGGCTCCACAGATAAAGCTTCTATGAATCTCATCCTTCTGGGTTCCGGCAGAAAAGAAAGCAATCGGAATAGATTTTGTATCTTCCTGACTGCGCAGAATGCGACAAACCCTGTAACCATCAAGACCTGGGAGATAGGGATCAATCAGAATAACTGATGGACGCTTTTCAAAAGCCATATGCAACCCGGTTTCACCAGTGTCTGCCACAATGATTTCGAAAACACTTTCCAATACCATTCTGGAGATTTCAACAGCTTCCCTGTCACTATCTATCAAAAGAATAGAAACATTCTCTTCAGCCATCTCCTGATACTCATCTTCAATTGAAATCTCAGGCTCATCAGCATACAAAGACTTGGTCTCATCATCATCCCAGCTGATCTCAGACTGAACCGGAAACAGCAGATGGAATTCGCTTCCAAGAAATTCGTTCTCCTGAACACCCTGACTCTCTACCCAGATTTTGCCTCCATGTCTTTCGACTATGCCTTTTACGATAGACAACCCCAGACCGGTTCCCCCACCAAGGAATTTGGAAAAATCTGTACTGTGATAATTTGTATTACCCACTTCATAGAACGGATCAAATATTTTTTTCTGTTCGGAAAGATCAATTCCAATACCATGATCCTTAACGATTATGTGGAAACGGTTCTTTTTTTCAAGGGAAACATAGACATCTATCACAGATTCGTTAGGTGAATATTTGATTGCATTACTGAAAAGATTGGTGAAAACCTGCTGCATTCTCATCTTGTCACAGTAAAAGTAGGGAATTTGATCGGGATAGTGACATTTAAAGGTGATCTGTCTTTGAATAGTAAACTGCGACAATTCATCAATACAGTCATCTATCAGGGTTTTTAGTTCAAGCATTTCAGGCCTGAGACGAAGTCTTTTCTGCTCGATCCGGGTAACATCAAGAATATTGTTAACAACCCCGTGAAGCCTGTCTGCTGCCCTGTTGATGCTTTCTATCATTCTGTAGATTCCACCATCGAGCTTATCCCTCATGTTATCGATGATAATATCAGAATAACCCTTTATAGAAGTAAGAGGAGTTTTCAGTTCATGAGATGCAATACTTAAGAAATTTGACTTCAGTTCCGATACTTTCTTCAGTTCCGCATTGGAACGGATAAGTTCAGAATTCATCTTAGCCATTTCAAGATTTTTTTTCTCAATCTGTTCGGCAGCTTTCTGTGCGGAAGTGACATCTCTGAACACCAAAGTGATTATATTGTCACAGCTTTCGATCCTGACAGAATTTACAATACAGACTATATCATCTGTATTGATTTTGTGGATAGTAACTTTAACTTCCGGAGAATCTTGGCTGAAAAAATTTTCAACAAGTTCGTTCCATAGCGGACCAGATTCATATGAGGTTACAAACTGATCGAGAGTTTCTCCTATTAACTCAATTTTATTGCAGGAGAAGAGATGCTCTGTGTATTTGTTTACATATTGGACCATCCCCGATTTATCCAAAACAACGATTCCCACGGGGGTATTTTCAAAGATTGTTTTCAGCAAATGATTCTCTATTTGCATACAGTTCCTCTCTTGCACTAAAGCAGTCAACTGTTGACATGTAATTAACCGCTTTTATATAAATTCACCTTCTGAACAGGGGAACAGAAGAGTGATTTTTAACTATTAATAACTTCCTCAATTTCCTTGCGGACAGCTTCAACCCCACTGAAATCCTCTCTGATAACAAGAGAGATTTTTTTTGAAAACAGTTCCAGCAACTTGTACTCTTTTGGTGTGAACTCCTGTTTTTCTGAAATCAAAGAGACGATGCTGTCCAAGTCCTCGGTAAACCGATATCCGGACATGTATTGTCTGAACTGTTTTTCAGCCTGCGTGAAGCTGGACTTGTCAGCTTTACTGTAGAGCATATTGGGAATAAAACTCTTCAGAAGTTTTTCCTCTACATTTTCGGTATCGGTAAATTTTTCATATGCAGGTGTGCTTTCACTCTGTTCGATCTGAGCTATAAGACTCTCTATTTCATTTCTTACCTTCTGCATCTCCTGCTCTCTGAAGCGAGCCTGATATGTGATAGGCAGTGCATTAACACTCAATACTGCATTTCCGATATTTTTAAAATACCCCACAAAATACACATCCCCCGGCTGGGAAAGCACCTCCTCTACGGAGTGAAACGGTACGACCTTGGCCGGAGTAGGGATAAAATCCTCCAACTCCCCCATATTCTCCAGTCTATCTCTGAGTTTTTGCGGATCAAGAGCTCCTTCAAGCCCATCCATCTTCTCCATCATTTGCGCAAGACCTTCCCCAAACCCCTCGTCATCTACATTCACACCCATCTCAGACTTGAGAAAATCCCTCAGGCTATTCTGTTCTCTGAAATTCCCCTGTGCCACCAGAAGACCATCATGAACCATTGAAGCTATGGGGTGTTTCATGGTGAGCAAATCAGATGGATCTATATCTATGATCCCGTAGACGGTCACATTTCCGTTGAGGTGTTGGGGATCACCTTTTTTCTGTTCAATATTCAAAAGCATACTCATTGCTCCACATTCTTATCTCTGTTTTCTGATTCAGTTCTCTGTATTGCCACCATTGCACGGAACATTATGATACTGGAGATAAATATAAATACGTGCCAGACCCAGTCAATCTTCACTCCACTTGCAACCATCATAATATTTCCTACAACTACAGGGCTGCAGGCATAACAGGCGATTTTTAAATACCCCCTTAAAGCCCTGCTTTTATCTAATCTAAATAAAAATGCAGCGATTCCCAAAAAAAACACACTGGTAATTATCATGATCAGGCTAAAAACACCACTCAGAATTACCTGATTAAAAAACAGAACCCGAATCTTACCGGTTAACAGGGATCTGGTCTCCTCTGGCTCAAAGCTGAAATTCTCAACACCATTCATAATCAACTCATAAGGAAACTCAATCTGAGATTCTGTATAGGGCATAAATACAACCGAATTTTTGTTCATCAGAATAGAAGGTTTGCGGTTTCCTTCCCAGCTGGTATTCTCTGTATCCACAACCAGAAAAGTGTCAGGAAAATTGGCGCCCATGAAATTCAGCCCAACAGTGCGGTCATAAACTATACGGACTAAATTACGGGGTGGGACATACGGAACCGGTCTGTTTGGTATGAGAACCCCCTCTTTTATCTCCATACCTGAAAACATAATTGCAAGGGGTTTTGAGATCCCCCTTTCCGCATCGATTATGTAGTAGGTTTTGAAGATTCCGGAAACCAGTACTGAGAGGATAAACAATTTCACAAGGAATGCAAAAACATGCGCCCGGGAGGTGGACAAAACCTCCACATAGAACCGGGGTTCAAAAATGCTTCGGTGTAGTTGGGAAAAAAATTTCACTCGTTTACCTGTTTTTGTCTGTTAACACAAACTATTTATTAACAGTATGTATCTGTTTGCCAGTATTTTCTATATATAATATAGAAAATGCCCAGTCTGTTCACTCCATATTCAAACTACAATCACATTCTGCCATGTTTGAGGATCGATAAGAGCAACCCAAACCCCATCAAACCAGCCACTACAAATCCCACAATCCCTATAACCGGCAAACCTGTTACCCTTGGTGGGATATCGGATAACACCACAATGGAAGACCCAACTATAAGCGAAGCCAGAACAACCCCGTAGACCACCCTGTTTGCGATCTGATCTATTCTTCTCATAAATGGATCAAGGCCCATATGTTCGAATTCAAAATGTATCCTCCCCGTTTTGATAAGCTGAAGGATATCTCTTGAGTCTTTGGGCAGATCCCTGAGCAGGTACAAAAAGTCCTGTGCAGAGTCATAGGTGTAATGAGCCACATGTGAGGGGGAGAATTTTTCTTTTATAAGCTGGCGCGCGAATGGCTCCAGATGGTTCATCATGTTAAATTCCGGATCCAGCTTATATCCTATTCCCTCCATCGTTACCAAAGCCTTAACCAGCAGGTAAAAGCCGGGTATCAGTTTCAGGCGATGGGAGACCAGGATTTGTGACAGCCGGTTGAGGACTTCACCCACATTTATGGCTCCCAGTTCCCTGGATGCATATTCCTGAATCATTTCTGCAATTTCGTACTCCAGCATGTCGCTTGAGGTGGTGAGCTGTCCAGAGATAAGATAGAGGGTACGAACGATACGCTTAGGGTCACCGTTTGCCACTCCCACGAGTATATCGCTTAAGTGTTCAAGAGATGTGGGAGTGAGAATACCTGTCATGCCAAGATCCAGAAGGCATATGACATTGTTTTCCCTGATAAGGATATTGCCGGGGTGGGGATCAGCATGAAAGAAGCCATGGTGAAATATCTGTTTCAGTACGATTTTTGCGCCTTTGGCAGCGATTATTTTTGGATCGTAGCCCCTTTTGTACAGTTCTTTGACATTTGTGATCTTTACACCATCGATAAACTCTGTCACCAGGATTTTTGGGGTATTGAGTTCCCGGTACACCTTAGGTACATGAACAGAGTTATCTTTTATGAAATTTTTCCTGAAGTGTTCAAAATGCAGAGCTTCAGTTACAAAGTCCAGCTCTTTTCTTATAGCATTTGCAAACTCATCCACAAACTGAACCGGATTAAAAACATCCATGCCCTGGATATGTTTTTGTAATAATTTTGCGATATGGTACATAATCTGCAGGTCTACAGCTATAACTTCGTTTATTCGAGGTCTTTGTACTTTTACCGCGACCACAGAACCATCATGCATAACCGCTTTATAGACCTGAGCAATGGAGGCCGAAGCGATTAAATTTTGATCGAAGACTTTAAATAATTCTGAAACTGGTTTTTTTAGCTCTTTTTCTATAAGAGCGACAGCCTGTTCATGGGAGAACGGCGGGACAGCATCCTGCAGACCTTCCAGGGCATCAATCAGCTGCTGTGGCAAAACATCGGGGCGATTACTGGCGAACTGTCCCAATTTAATAAATGTAGGCCCAAGCTCTTCGAGAGCAAGGCGAACCCTCTCCCAGGTATTTAAACCCGCAAGTCCCCTTTTGCGAAAGCGAAACAGTTTTCTCCCGGCACTTATGTACCGCTCGATATTGAGACGGGAAAGAAGGTCCCCAAACCCATATTTGACCAGAATGGATACTATTTCACTGTATCTGCCCAGATGCCGGTAGTAATTTGATTTTTTATGTTTCTGGTTGCCGATCACTTCTTTTCCCGCTCAGCTAACTCGGTCTCCAGTGCCCTTACACGCATCTCTAACTTATCCAGTTCATTTTTGCTGCAGATGTTCATCTTATTTAAAGTTGCCTCAACCCTTTCGGAGATCAGCTTCTCCATGGCATCCTTTGACTCCTCTGACTTTTTCAGCATCTCATCAATGAATTTACGCCCTTCAGATTCGCTCATTTTGGCATCTTCAGCCACTTTTCTGGCCATCTCCTCAACCCTCTCACCAGTCATCATAGCAAGACCAATCGCAGCATATCCAGCCTTCTTCACAGCATCAATCATTCTAACCTCCTGATTTGAATGTGTGGGAAATCATACTATTGATAATTCAATATAGTATTTTAATGTTTAAATAGTAAGCATCGCAATGGTTGTTCCATAACTTTCTATTTACCTTTTAAAATACAAGTTCGTACTGAAAATGAGAACCCCCTGAAACGTATTTTTCCCTGAACACAGAAAAAATGAAAAATAAACAGCTAAAGAAATCTCTCACACTTCTGCGACTCATTATGATCGTTGTACCGTTTGTGTGGATATACAAACAAACTGACCCCCACTCTGTCAAAAAAATCGTGGAAACAATCGACCCGCGTATGATTTTACTTATCGTGATGACGGGAGTTTCTGTTATGATGATTCAGGGAGTGAAGTGGTGGTTTCTGATGAGAAGATTTATTCCGCAGCTGCACTTATTATATACACTCAAAGTTCATCTTACAAGCTCATTTTATTCTATGGTATTGCCTACAAGTGCAGCTCATGACGTTCTCAGAGCTGTCATTCTTTCAAAAAACCACTCCGCTAAAGTAATCTGGGCCTCATCATGGCTTGCAAGACTCACCGGTATTATCGTCCTGATGGTGTTATCCGTTTCAGGAGCTTTACTTCTCAGCTCACACGATCTGCCCTCAAATTTCAGAACCACCCTGTTCACTATTCTGGCAATGGTATCCTTTCTTGGAGTAGCTTCTTTCTCCAAAACTGTTACAAGACCATTCAGTAAAGTTATCCGGAAACTTCCGTTTGAAAAAATAACAGCTGAATCTAAAAAGCTAAGAGATGCGATTTATGATTACAGAAACGCCTACTCTACCATCATTGGCGCAGTACTCTTGTCTGCACTTGTCCATATGCTCATTATTTTAAATGCAACATTTATTATCTACGCAATCACAGGGGACTTCTACCTTGTCCAATGCATAGCCTTTATCCCGCTCATCGAAATCTTAAGCATCTCGATACCGTTAACCCCCGGTGGGATCGGAATCAGAGAAGCACTCAGTGCACTGATGTTTGCACAACTTGGTCTCAGTGCTGATCAGCTCGGAACATATGTGATTTTCAGCCTTATGCTCTCCCTTCTCCGTATTGTGGGAGTTTTACCAATTCTTTTTGATTTTTTCAAAAGAAAAATGCACAGAACTCAGCTGCTTTCTGAATAATTATTCCCTCTCCCCCCAAAAGTCTTGCCCATGGGAGCTGATCGGTTTTTGATTGCAACCATATAATATCTTGAAAATGTTTCATGAAGTATAAGATATGAATAGCCGGGTCAATTTACGTGTGGGGGTGCAGTAATCAAAAAAAAACTCGCCGAAATGGCAATAAGATGCCCGCAAGCGACATACTATAAAAGAAGTTAAATGACTCCGGGATTAGTCCCGGAGTCTGGAAACCCCAGCTCAAACCGACATCAAATCTTCCTGCTGTTTTCCCTGTGTAACATTTTCAGGTACAGACATTTTGGGAGAATAAGGAATCAGACGGCTCACCCATGCTATAATCTGCATACCAGGTACCTTTATTTCACCATTCTGAAAATCGCACTCCATTCTGTCTTCAGTTTTGCCATACCCATAACTGCCAGCAATTGAGAAGGGGCCAAAGCCTACAGATGCGCTTGTTTTAAGTGACTGTTTGATATGCTCTTCCTCTTCATGACTGAAATCAGCTTTTATACTGATATCCTTTGCTACAACAAAAGCAACAGGATACATCGGTATCAGCTTATCACGATTTGTGGAATCCATCTTTCCGTTGGATATCCCGCCTTCCTGGGTTAAACTGTTGTACCAATGATCAAGTCTGAAAAGGGATTCTGTAAACCAGGGCCGCATAATACTTATCTTGGCAATTTTTGCAGATATTTCAACACTGTCCTTATCTGCACTGCTGGTGGAATGATGAAACTCCCCTTCGGCACTTGATTTAACTCTCCACAAACCGTACTTCACGCTGGTGTCTACACTGAATTTGTTCTCAGTTGATTTGTTTCTCAGCGTAGTACTTCCGCCACTGATCTTTAGTTCTGTAAACCCGGGATTGTTTTCATCAACCCAATTTGCGGGTGAAGGATAACTGAACAGCCATTTTTCAGGAAAACCCAATGATGAGCTGAACATTCTGTCTTCACCCACCGACTCATGTGCCCTGCTGAGGGCCAGACGGATTCCATCATTTACAGTTGTATTGAGAATGTCCAAAGCCTGCTCAACATATTTCCCGTTTCCCACAGAAAGTTGCCGGAGCGCCTTTTTAATTCTGTTCTCCAGCTCAGGAGCTTTTGCCTGCCAGTTAGCATCCGCTTTTGACCGTACAGTTTCATCCGGGGACACCAAATTGTCAAGATACAAATTGTACTGACTTCTGTAGGCGACTACAGCATCGATATAGTCACTCATATTTTCTTCATACGCAACATAATCATCACTGTTGGTACGGGTAGTTATAGTTTCATCTGTGAATGGATTTTTCTCGGTTTTCAGGGGATGAAGAAATTCGTATGCCTTGTCATAGATTTTCTTTGCGTTCTCATCAGGTTTTGTCGAGGCATTGGCACCGTCTACAATGTTTTTGTAAATATTTGAAAGAGGGTTGCCTGAAGGCTGCCACTCAAAAGACATAGGTGATACCTGGTCAACCAAACGCGAAAAGGCCTCTGAAGTTTTCAGGTCACCACCGGGATTAGAGGGTGATTTTGGGTTGATAAATGATTTGGTATCCACCACCGCATTCTTGGAAAAATGGATGAAAGTTTCATCTTCTGTAAAAGGATTTTTCCCACCCGAGGGGCTATATGTTACAGCATCGAACAACCTGTCGTATATTGCCTGTAACAGCTGTTTTTCCTGTTCCTGGTTCATTTTTTCTCCTTACAAAAAGTTTTTAAGAAGTTGTGATTTATGCAGATGGCCAAATGCATTTTTTACATTTTACATTTCATGATACGGGAAAACATATCTGCTCTTTCTGCCTCTCCTTCTTATTGAAACAGAAAAGAGAGCAGAGTTTTCCCAGGTTTCTTTTGTTATGAATTTTTCCTGATAACATTAACGACTCCTGCAGTACTGACATTGGTGCAACTGTTTTTTAGATCTGCAGGTGTTACAAAGTGAGACGCATGATCCCTGGCGAATAAAAGAGCATTTTCTGTTTTGGAAGTATCGGGTGTATGATACTGAGCCATAGCTTTACAGAGCTCAATGGTTGCTGAGTCAAGCTCCTGATCGATGGTTTCGAGCTGAACTGTCAGTGGTATTTTTTCCGGTTCATCGAGCGATTCAATAAGTTTTTGAGCCAAAATCTCATCTGACACATCATTTAAATCATCTGAAGCAGAAAAAGTATTGTTGACGACGACCTGACCATTTGCATATGATTCAATCGCCCGGTCAAGAATGGTGGTGCTGTCCTGAGATTTATCACCTGTCTGTGCATCACTTTGTCTTAAATCTGCCAGGCGGGCATTCAGTACGGTACCATTATTTATCTTCAGGCTATATGGTTTGCCACAGTCCTGGTAACACTGGTAAACGAACTGGGAGCAGATCATTGGTGTTTTACCCGGGTATTTCCTTTTATTTATCATATCGACAATTTTCTCAGCTGCTCTGACAAATATTCTGGTTACAATTCTTTTGGTTGCTGATGGAGGAGAAAACTTTTTATAGAGGATAATCATTGCAAGCATGACCAGGCTGCTTTTACTGTACGGCTGACCGGCTTCTAAATACCCCTCAGCAGCTTTGACCACAGGATCCATAACAAGGGATTTATCTGACAAGCGGTTTGCGTATACGTAATCCCCCTTTGGGCTTTCCTGGATTTCCTGTTTCCCCAATCCCGAAAGTCCTTCTTCTGCCATAAAGCGATCACCCAGATAAAGAGCAGCATGGCTTACATCGGAGTTGGTAAAGAGCATAATAGCATAGGATATTGCCTGTTTCTTATTACCTTTAAATAGAAGAATGTCGCCCTTGTTGAGAGCGTCGATTGTGAAGTTTGACATCTGGTGCCTCCTTTGAAAGTGTGATAATCTAAAATATCAGCAATCGGTGATATCGGACAATAACCCATTTGGGTTAGTTATACCCGCTTACCCTGAGAAATGTCCTCTGTCACCGTGGTTTTTGGTTTATAACTCCGGCAATTAAACTTGCATAAAAATTTTCTCCATCTATTTCACAGGGCGAACGGCAGTAAGCTCCTAAAAAAAACTATCGGGTACAAATCCGCCCCAATCACTGGCGAATGAGCGCTTTCGCCGGTCCTTTCCCGGGGCCAATTGTTCGAGTCCTCGAGTTTTGGCCCTTCTCCGGCGAAAGCGCGAATATTGGAGCCAGTGTGGGGCTCCCAAGGCGTTCTTTGCCTACTTTCTTTGGCCTTGGAAAGAAAGTAGGTCGGGGTTTGGGGCTGAAAGCCCCAATTGTTTTTGAAACAGCGCTTCTTAGTGCTGGACTCTTAAAAAAAGTAATGAAACTCAAACACTCTCTTATGCGTATATAATTGCCGGAGTAATAAATGAGCAGTGTCGAAGGAAGTATGACAAAGAGAGAAAACTTATCAAACCGTATTTACCTGATAGCTCCCGAATCTACCAGCCCTTTTATAAAACGGGATGCATGGTTTTGGTTAACGGATCTTAACAGAGGTGATAAATTTTCAATGTGGAAACCGGGATATTTGCAAACCAGTTCATTGGCAACCCTTTTAGCCTCGCTGATTTCACCAAGATGAGCATATGATGAAGCAAGAAGAGCTGAAGCAAATATATTTCCTGGAATCATATTGAGGCACTGTTCGGCACATTCAATTGCCTCCTTGTAATTGCATTGAGCGAAATGCAAAAGGGCAATGGAACCGAGATTTATTCCGTTTGTCATAAGATCAGGGCAAAGTGATTTTGCATAATCCAGAACAGATATTGCATCATCAGTTCTATCCAGCATAGCGTAAATCTGTCCCTTAAGCATATAGGCATCTGAAAAACCAGGGTTAAGATCTATTGCCTTATCGAAATACACACAAGCTTCATTTAGCGCCCCGGATATCATCTTTGACATACCAACACAGTGATAGCCCAGTGCATTTTTGTTATCTACTGAGAGGCATTGTCTGGCTGTAGTATTTATTGTTTTTACAATTGCACCCCTGTCATCAATTTCATCCTCTGTATACGCTCGATAATAACAAAGGGTCAGCCCATGCCATCCAGGAGCAGACATAGAATCAATTTCTATTGCATTCTCAAAACAAAACTGTGCATCCAGTGCGGCTTTCCTGGTTCGTTTTTTTAAGAGATAATACCCGCGCATCGTGTTATACCAGCTATCCATCTCTGAAGACAGCATATACTCTGTGCGCCGGCCCTCATTCTCAATCAGCAAAGGGATCACAGCAGCGGAAATTTTCAAACTGATGATATCCTGAACTTTCACGGCACTGTCAAGTTTGATGTGAAAACATTCTGACAATATAGTCCTATTTGTGGAATTTTCTGTCACACGATAAGATATATGCAGATCAGCCTCACTCTTTCTGACAGATCCTGTAACCAGATAGTCAACCCCAGAAAGTCCCGGCATTTCTCCGTCAAACGAGTCAGGAGTAATACCTCGGAAAAATTCCGATGAGAATACGGGAAAAAATCGCCAGGCCACCAGTCTTGTAATCAGATCTTCCGCAAGTCCCTGAGAAAGATTTCTGTATTCAGCATTTTCCGTCAAATCGGAGAAGGGTAAAACCGCAATGAGATGTTTGGGTTTAATCTTAAGAGAGCTTTGCGGCTGAAGGTTTTCGATATCTTCTGTTTTGTTTCTGAATACCATTGCAGCTTCTGTACGGTTTGTAACTTCGAGGATCTGCAGAATTGATGCCACATGAGCTTTCACAGTATTACTTGATATGCTCAGTAGTCTGCAGATTTCCTTATTTGTCAGACCTTTGGAGAGTAACTCAAGGATCTGGTACTGCCGGGGTGAAAGTTTCAGACCTCTATGAGGTGTCATTAACTTCTCCTGTTATGCGTGTGTTATTTCAGGTATAAAACATTCCTGACAGTAAATATCACAAATCACCATTGTAAGAATTTCTGAGTCTTCTTATCCTGTATCAAATCCTTCAGGCGCACTGTTGGAAAGATAAGAGGAGTGGTTTTTTTCTCCACACCCCTGACCTTTTCGACCAAAGAACGGGACCCATTACTATTCTTCTTCTAAAATACAGTGCCCTTTACCCTGCCTGCTTTTCCATTCCCAGGTATCAGTAAGCCTGATTTTTCCATTGTCAGAACGGTGAATTATATTTCTTGAAATTCCGGAGCTGATATCTCCAGATAAATTAACCTGCTCATAGTGGTAAACAAGTGAACTACCATCAACATATCCGATCAATTCACCTTCTGCTATTTGCCCACCAAAATATTTTCCGCTCACCATTTCATCTTTTTGATAAAATGTGAATGTAGTATGTAGATCTACTTCCGCTTCGGGGCCTTCATTTTTCACTACCTTAAAAGACAATCTATCCAAATTCCATTCAGGTTTTACAGCGGATTGTGTAAGCTTTTTTCCCATGTGGTAATAATCAAGTGTTTTACCATTACCAACTTCAATGCTTAAAAAGGTAAGAGCCTTATACCCCTTTCCATGATAAAATCGTCTGGCAGGTAAGGATGAATGGAGGTACAGAAACTCAAGATTGCGTTCCCTGGCTTTTGTTTCTAAATAATCCATAATCATTGTGCCAAAACCCGATCCCTGATACTCCGGAAGTACAAATACTCTTTTTACTGCAGAACCAACTAAAATCCCAGTACCTACAATCTCATTTTCCTTTAACAGGCAAACAGCGTTTCCATTTGCGATATCCTTTGATATATTCTCCCCGGAATGGTGAGATATGAAGTAGTCAATCGCTTCCTGAGGGTAAAATGAGGTGTATGATTCCAAAGTAGTTCTGTGAATTATAGGTAATAACAAATGTGCATTTTCCGGATAGACCTCTTTAATTATTACCATAATACTTACTCCCCTATTGACTGCCATAATTTTGCTTGAAGACTTTTTGTTTTTACATTGTATAATATAAACATTTCACAAGGTTAATACATATAGCCATCTGTATCTTTTGGAAAGTCAGATAAATTGGCAAACTGAGCGATGTAAACTATTGATAGCAGGAAAATTACTGGGCAAGCTTTTACAAGTGTGAATATCATATTTTGATCTATTGCAGAATAGTAGAAATACAAAACTTGGTTTTCCGGAGCGGATCAAGTGAAGGCACGTACAGATTCTTCTCAGGGCACCACAATTGCTCTTTCTACCTTAAAGCAAAAACCACTCTTCTGCACAATAAGGAGTCAGCCGGTGGATAAATCGATGCAGATTCTCGATTTAGTGGATGATGCGATTATCATAACGGACAAAACCGGTGTTATAAGCTACACAAACAAGTCAGCAGAGGCTCTTTATGAAATTTCAGCAGAGAAAGTCTGCGGAAAACAGATCACTTCTGTCTATCCTTCTGAATACAGGGACCAGATAAAGAATACATTGCTCTTTATGCCAAAGAGCGGCATGTCCCACCCGATCCGCTTAAGGCTGGGTAAAAAGAACGGGGAGAAAGTGTTTGTGGAATTGGTTATCAGTGTGTATAACAAGTCGGATTGCGGTTCTTGTAGCTTAGTCCTGAAATCAAAGGATGTTACCCAGGCTTTTGAGACAGAGCGGGCGCTAATGATGTGCAAAGAGCGCTTTGAATCTCTTATGAAACACACTACAGAAGGGTTTTATGTTCTTGACTTTCCTGAACCAATTCCAACAGATACTCCAATCGATAAACAACTGGATCAGATTTACTCTTCGGTAATAGTTGAGTGCAATGATGCTATGGCCAGAATGTACGGGTTTAGGTCCCGTGAAAATATCCTTGGCAAATCTTTGGAGCAGATGCATGGGTCACGGCAAAACCCCGAAAATGTCGCCTTCATCAAGAAATGGATAAGGCGGGATTACAGCATTCATGCTGCAGTTTCTTCTGAAAAGGATCGTGAAGGAAATGTGGTGTGGTTTTCAAACAGTGTAAAGGGGATTACTGATGATGGATTTCTCACCGGGGCCTGGGGTTCGCAGGTTGACATAACAGATGTAAAGAGAGCCGAACAAAAGCTTAGGGAGCAAACGTGGCGTCTTGAAAGCATTATAGAGGGCACTCATGCAGGGACCTGGCAGTGGAATGTGCAAAACGGAGAACATCTGACAAACAAAATCTGGGCAGAAATTCTGGGCTATAGCTTAGAAGAACTTCCTCCGACCATCTCAGTCTGGGAAAAACTGCTTCACCCCGAGGATTACGTTAAAGCAAAAAATTTGCTCCAGAGGCACTTCGATGGAGAAGACTCCTATTACAAGTGCGAATCCAGAATGCGACACAAAGACGGGCACTGGGTATGGGTTTTGGATATGGGAAAGGTTACTTCCCGTACGGATGATGGTAGCCCGCTTATGATGTTTGGAATTACTACCGAAATTTCAGAGCGCAAGAACGCTGAAGTACAGATGAGACGTGAAAGAGATTTGTTGAATTCCATACTGGATAGTTTACCGGGGATATTCTATCTCTTTGACATAAAGGGGCGGTTCATTAGATGGAACAGATTTTTTGAAACGGTAACCGGCTATACAGCGGTTGAAATTGCCACGTCTCATCCGCTGGATCTGTTCAGGGGTGAAGATAGAAGTGTGGTTGAACAACGCATAAAACGGGTTTTCGAAACGGGAAGTGCAAGTATAGAGGCAGATATGACTACCAGGCAGGGAAACATTATGCCTTACTTCTTTTCCGGTCGTCGTATCGAGCTTGAAGGAAAGCCCTGCCTTGTTGGTATGGGGATAGATATTTCCACAAGAAAACAGTATGAAGATGATCTTAAGAAGTGGCAAACCCTGATGGAGTATGTGATCAAATACGATCCCAGTGCAATCGCGGTCCTGGATAAAAACCTCATTTTCAGATTTGTAAGCGACAGGTTCAGAAGAGATTACCGGTTAGAAGATCAAAAATTAACTGGTAAATATCACTATGAAGTTTTTCCAGACATTCCCAAAAAATGGCGTGAAATCCACAGAAAAACATTAAAGGGAGAGGTGTTGGGTGAAGAGGAAGATGTTTTCAAACGGGCAGATGGTTCTATAGACTGGGTGAGATGGGAGAGTCGGCCATGGTATCAGTACAATGGAGTAGTTGGTGGATTGATCCTTTACACAGAAGTAATCACAGAACGCAAACTGGCACAGGAAAATCTAAAATCTTCACTAAAGGAAAAAGATACGCTCTTACAGGAAGTGTATCACAGGACAAAAAATAACATGCAACTGATCTCTTCATTCCTGGAGCTTCAGGCTGCTTCAATAGAAAATGACAATGTCAGTAAAATAGTTCACGACAGCAATGTCAGAATAAGGACAATGGCCCTTGCGCACGAAAAACTCTATACAAGTAAAAGCCTTTCTTCGATCAATCTGGCTGATTACATCAGGGATCTTGTAAATTTAATCGTTGCGGTAAGCAATGTCAGTAAGAAAATCAGCATTGAGTATGATCTGGACCAAATAGAGACTCTAATCGATATCGCAATTCCATGCGGATTAATTATTGGCGAACTTGTCTCAAATAGTTTTAAGCACGCCTTTTCCGAACAAAAGCAGGGTAATATCCGAATCACTATGAAAAGATGTTCCAAAGATCAAATATGTCTTATTGTCAAAGACAATGGAACTGGTCTGCCAAAAGGTTTCGATTTGAGCAAGGCGGCTACACTGGGCGTGCAGATTGTGTTTCAAATTGTGGAGCATCAGTTGCACGGTTCTGCAGATTTTGAATCCGATGGCGGACTTAAATGGTCGGTACGGTTCAGCGATAAACTATACGAGAGAAGAGTGTGAGATGAGTTGTAAAAGTCCTTCTGTTATGGTTGTTGATGATGAGGCAGTGATGGTGATGCTGATCAAACTGAGGCTAAAAGCTGCTGGATTCGATGTCTGTGCAACAGCCTCTTCAAAACAAGAAGCTATCCATAAGGCTCTTGAAAACTCACCGGACTTTGTTATCATGGATATCCGTCTCACCGAGTCAGGGGATGGGATCGAAGCCGCACAGGAGATTCTGAAAAGTATAAAAACCCATCTGATTTTTATAAGTGGTTACTCTGAAGGAGATATCTACCACAGGGCTATGGAGCTGAATCCTGATGGTTATATTGTAAAGCCATTTGATATTTCTGAACTGGTTTCAGTAATGAGGAATAAAAAGTGAGGAAAATATTCGATCTTTAGGTTTTGCTTTAAGACTGATCCAAGATATGAATTAAACTACTGTTTCTTCGGCTTACCTTACATAGTGCTAATCAGGCCATTTTATTGGTCTCCCTGTTTAGCATGTTACCAATAGAAATCAAATCCTCCCCCTGCACCTGTGAGGTATGAATCAGTGCTAAGTTCCGCTCTTGTAAACACAAATACTTTCCACCGATTGTTTATATTAAATCCTACCTGAAGCGGTAGAGAAAGCCAGTAATGATTACATGTAAATTTTTCTTTTTTGTTAAAAATATAAAAAATGCCTTTATATCTTCTATAGAGTCCCTTTATTTGGCTGGTAATATAGAGGTGGCGGTTTATTTGATAACCGATTCCAATGCCTGCATCTACAATCATTTTTTTTTCCGATCCATTAGATTGGTAATTAAAAACCACATCAGAAAAAAGCCATTGGTTTGTGAAGGGGATTTTGAACTGAGAATAGGCTTTCCAACCAATATTCAAATGTTCAAAAAAATATGAAATCTCTTCGATGCCACCACCAAGAGCCCAGTTTAGTCCGTTTATGTACAACGTGCTGTCAGAGGTTTCTAAATTTCTTATCGGATAAAACTTGAATTGTGTTGGAAAATGAATTTCGGCAAAACCATCGAGTATGGGTAAATAGGGATAGGCAAACATGTTAAACAGGAATCCGTGAGGTATGTTGCCCTGTCTTATCAGATGATTATATGATTGCCTTTGTTTTCTTTCAATTCCAAGGCCATACCCGAGACTTAGTCCCCAGTTTTTCTGTGGCAACGAAAGTGGTCTTTTGATCTCTTCAACAGGGAGTCTGAGTTTAGGCGAACATCCTAACAGTGAAATAAAAATGATTAAACAAATGATACTGCCTGCAGTGCATAATGGTTTGTACATTTTGAGATTGTCCCTCTAAGCTATTTTACAGTTGAAATATGTGTGTTGCTGGGGTTATCATACACAAGATATATGATGTCAGTTTAGTGCTGAAAATGTTTGTGATTATTCTTAACAAAACATATCACTTTCTGAACAGCTTGCAGATCTGGGAGAGCGATGTAAGATGGTCAATGTAAGGTATAAAAGTTGCTTGGAAAATGGTAAGTTCTACCCCGATTCTTTCAGAAATTAAGGCAGTGTATATGAATCATCTGGTGCTCCTGATAGGTTTCACGCTTCTGTTTGTATGCATTGCAGTACAGGCCATTGTTACGACCTCTCTTATACTTTTATTAAACCGTCTATATAACAGCAGCAAACACAACAGGGGGTCTGTATACAAGGCATTGGTTTTCGAAGGTGCTGCTATAATGCTGATTTTTTCCTTTCTTTTACAGGTGTCGATCTGGGCAGTTGCATATGTATGGATTGGCGAGTTTCAAAATTTCTCTACTGCGTTCTATTTTTCAGGGGTAACCTATGCCACACTGGGATATGGAGATATAGTATTAAGCCAACAATGGCGAATACTGGGGGTGTTCCAGTCCCTCAACGGACTCATTATGGGAGGTTTCGCGGCATCGGTCTTCTTCTCAATATCTTCCAGAATATTTAGAAGAGAAAGGAAAATGGGGAAAATTGAAAGTTAAAACGCGCTCCTCTTTATTAACTCATACCGGAACCAAAGTGACGAACCTTTTTTTGTCTATTCACAAATTTCCTTACTTAATCCTCAAGGATCTACTTATTCCGGATCTCAAACATAAATGGTTTTGATTTGCCCACATCATTTGTCTCCATGACCGTTTTTTCTCGAGATGTATATCCAAGTGGTATACTCTGTCATGCAGTTCGATATTGCTTATTTCATTTAATACTCCTCTTGTTTTTAAAAACTAACACCCAATGCAAATGATAAAGAGGGCTTTTGACGAAATCTTTTCTTGTCTTCACCTGTCTCAAATGCAAAACGAGTTCCAGCCTGAATTTGGGAAAAGAAATAAGCCCGGGAAAATCGGATCCCAATATCCGGGCCTAATAGTACAAGATCCCCACGTGTTGTAGTGTTTCCCGACTTGCTTTGGCTATAGTTGTAGAAGTACATGCAATGCAAACTGGTAATTAACAGAAAAGTCCCTCTTTTGAATAACTGACATCCTAAGTATATTTCTGGATTGAAGGCAGGATTGGTGGATTCAAGCAGAGGAATCATGATCCCGGGACCCACACCCAAAATGACCGGGTCCAAATTTCGTTCAAAATAGATACCTGTTTTTCCCGGATAGCCGATTGAAATATGTATGCTGTTCTTTTCAGCATGGGAAAATGTAAGGACAAACAGGACAATGAAGGTAACTCTGGGTATCATAGCTTTACTAACCTTTTTTCATACTAAATGATCAGCTCAAATGATTTGCGGCACTGTGTATAATTGTTTTAGGTTTTAATCGGTCAATATGCCAGTTGATTTTCGCTGAACACTGTTGATTTTGAAACAAAAACACACAAAGAACCGCTTTTTGTTAACGTATCCTCAGCTCTCAAACTCTCCTTAAATTATCAAATTTATTCTGGCTGTACAAGTGGAAAAATCATAGAAGCAGTAACTGGTGAGTACGTAGGATTCGCTCAGAATACAAAACTAATTGATTACGAATTAATTGTAAATACAAAGTAATTTCCACCTAAGAGTATTCTCGCCCGAACATATTATATTTCCAAAATTCTGGATTACTTGAAAATTTTGCAGTAAAAACTGAATTTGTGTTCAGCCCTGTCTGAGGCGATTTACTTTTCACACAGTAAGTTTAAAGCAAGCATTTATCCATTACACATGCTTTGAATGGCAAATTATCGTAGTTATCAATTCTGATTTCTTCATATCCAAGTTTTTTATACCAGTTCTTTAATTGAAGGTTGTTGTTTACAATTTCTACTTCAGCAATTTCTCCCTTTTCCATCAAGATCTGATTTTCAACATGTTCGATTAGAACCTTCCCTACTCCCTTGTGACGATATTGCGGCAACACTGCTAATCTCTTAATCATGTAAATATTTTCATGGTGATGATTGTAGCCTGCAACCCCAATCAGTTCACTATTTTCAAAATAGCCAAACATTTTGAGACCATTATCAATCTGCTCATCAATGACATCTTTTCCAATGAACGCCGGGAACGATGGAACGGTCTCTTTGGTATAGCCAAAAGTTTGGGCTACAGTCAGAAAAGACTTATTGACTATCATTACTATTTTTTCTGATTCCATTAATTTACTTATCATCATAACCCTTTATGCAGTCTTCTGCAACGCTCAGGTAAAACCCTTCATGAATTCTTGCAAGTGCAGAGAGCGATGAGTTTAGAGAACCCGATTCCCCCTTAAACTCTGTCGTCAAAGAATTAGAATGGACTTATTCACAGTCTCTTTTTAACTGAAAACACTCCCATATTACTATCTTTTCATTCTAAGAATTAAGATCCCAAAGCACCTGTGTACCTAAATAATATGGCAGAATTTGGTTCAAATTTCTTTTGGTTGTCAATACCTGTACCCATTATATCCCTGTTTTCAAATCTTCAGGTCTCATTACAGGTTTGTGCGACGCATAGACATACGGTTTCACCTTGTAATAGAGACCAGTGTATCAGTTTCTTTTTGATTTTGTTTAGATTGATGCATCCGCATAATTTAAACGCAATGGCCCTGTACAGATATCGTTTTTACTCGGGTCTAATACCCACAGGTATTAAATATATATATCAATACCACGATGTAAAAATAGGGGAATTGCAAAATTAATAGTGTACACGGGCGTATTCAGTTTCTGATCATTCACCTACAAACATAAGGAGTATAAATGTCAGATCTGAAATTTTCAATTAGTGCTCAATCTGTAAGCCCTGCCAAAGCCGAAATAAAGGCTCGGCAGTTTTCTTTCATTATAGATGAACCCAAAGAGCTTGGTGGCACCAATGAGGCGGCCAATCCTGTGGAATATCTCCTCGGGGCACTTGCAGGTTGTATCAATGTTGTCGGACACCTTGTTGCCAAGGAACAAAACATTACTCTGACTAATCTAAAAACAGAGATTTCAGGAAATCTTAATCCCAATAAGCTTTTCGGCAAAGCTTCAGAGGATCGTTCAGGTTTCAAAACCATAAATGTTAAGCTGATTCCTGAAACGGATGCAACAGCTGAAGAGTTAACAAGGTGGCATGAAGAAATTGAGAAACGCTGCCCTATTAACGACAATATTCTCAATGCAACACCTGTGAAAGTTTCTGTTTCTGCAACAACAGAACCGTCATCATCACCTGCAACATAGAATAATTTTGCTTAGAAATATTGTCACTGGCTTGTTGCCGGATGGGGGCGGGAACTTATTTACCGCAATTGATTTTACCAAGTCATAAAATCAGTTATAAAAATTCCAACTGTGGCGCGCTGCAATTTTAGATGTCAGACAAAAACATTCAGGTGAGAAATGTTTTTCTCACCTGAAGCGCGCATTAGCAGATCAATTAAACTCTTATGCTTCTATACGCTTGAGTATGTAAAAACCATACCCGTAGTATTTCGAGTAGAGTTGATGCATTTTGATTTCTTTTTCAAATGCGTCAAAAAACTCATTCGCTTCACCAATATCCTGATAGTTACTCCTCATCTCAGCTATCTTTTGTTTGACTGGTGTATAATAATCAGTCCACCAAGCCTCATCAGGAAGAGCAAAATAGGCAACCAGTTTATATCCTGCAGCTTCAATGATTGAAAAATTATCGGCAAAATATTTCATGTCAGGAATCTCATTCGCCCAGTAATCTGCGATTTCCTGAGGATGATTTTTCTTGAAGAAAACTATTTCACTTAAAACCATACTGCCATTGGGTTTAAGTAATGGTCTCCACTTGTGAAGCGCGTTTTCAAATCCCATTTCGTATGCCGATCCTTCAGACCAGATTAAATCGAAACTATCCGGTGCAAATTGTAAATCCGTCATATCACCCTGAACAGAACGGATTCTGGCAAGATACTGATTTTTATCGGCTTTGTTTTGCAGTTTCTGAATAAAACCAGGAAAAATATCGACAGCTGTTATCTGTCCATGCGTTATACGCGCCAGATCAAAAGTCTGTCTGCCCTCGCCACATCCGATGTCGAGTATTTCAGGTTCTTCTGGCAGATCAGTCACCATGTTAAATGCCTTCACAGTTGATTCCAGGTCACCGGGACCTTTCTGTGGAATTGTCTCGAATAGCTCATATAATAATTTTTCTGCGAGTTGCATTGTTAAATCCTTTAAAATGTAAATTGTTTAAGATATTGTACATTACACATACCCACAATGGAAATACCATATTCCAAAGTAGCTGTACTGAAAAACATCATCGTGTATCAAAACGTGAATACAAGTTATCACAATCTAAATAAATAATTCAAATTATGATAGTCCAGATACCTGCAGAAATGCTTATAACTGCGGGCTATCAGATGTGTACTTTTGGTAATAGTAACTATTACCTAAAGGGTACAAAAATAGAGGATTTAATGCTGGAACGTTTCAAAAAACCAACTTTCTGTTATTTGACTTTTGTTAAATATCTCGAGTAAAATATATTTACCCAAAGGATTACATCAAGATATTTTTATCGTTTTTAAAAAAAAGTTGTAGAAGGAGAGTATGAGTTCAGGCATTAAGCTTAATACAGTCGCTTTTGTAGCAAAGAATTATAGAGCCCACATGATCACCAGGCAAAGGAGTAGTGAAAAACGTAAAACCACCAAATATCAATGTAAGTAAAACTCTGTTAGTTCTCATTGTCCAATGCAATATTCAATTTTAAATTGGCATTCTTTTTATCAATAATAACATTCAATCTTTCTGTGACCAGAAACAGTGATGATGTAATCAGTAGTAATGTAATAGGATAAAAAGACAACCCTGCTTCCTGGTATATAATTCCAAGCAGCGGTGGAACAAATCCACTTCCTATGTAAGCAAATCCCATTTGATACCCAATAATTTTTTGAGATAGTTTTTTTCCAAAGCGGACAGGGGTTTCATGTATCATTGCGGGAAATATTGGTGCTAAACCCAGTCCTGTTATGATAATACCTGCTCCTGCAAAAGATGAGTGTAATGGGAGAAAGAGCAAAATCACTCCCAATGAAGCCAACAAAACTCCAAAGCGTATCAATTGAGAATTGTTTAGTTTGAAAGATACGACACCTGAAGCAATCCGCCCGGTGGTAATTCCCGCATAATAAAGAGCAATCAAACGAGCTGCACTGTCTTCTGTAAAACTCTTTTCTGATATCAAATAGCTACTCCCCCATAGCCCGACACCGATTTCTGCAGCACAATATAGTAACATTGTTGCCAGTGACAGTGGAATTCCTTTAATAGAAAAAATTCTTTTTCTAACATAAACAGTGTCATTTTGCTCAGTCTGCTCACTGGCTTTATGCTTTTCCCAAAGAGAAAGTGACAGCAAGAGAAGTAAAGCAAAAGAGAGCTGAATAGCTGCTATTGAACTGAAACCAGCTTGCCAGGAGCTACGATTAAGCCTCATGGACATAATCACAGGTCCCAATGTTGCCCCTACTCCCCAGCAGCTGTGCAGCCAGTTCATATGGTGAGCCTTGAAATGATGCGCTACATAATTGTTCAATGCCACATCCACAGTTCCACCACCAAACCCAAGTGGGAAAGCTAATATCAGCAACCAGTAAAATGAGGGAGATTGTGAAAATCCCAGCAAGGCAAATCCTGTTAACAGACAGCTCACAAGAACAACTTTTCCTGTTCCGAATTTTCTGATTATGTTGTCACTGAGGAAACTTGAGAAAACAGTTCCGCAAATGACAATCATTGATAAAAAACCTCCTGCGGCTAAAGGTATACCAAAATCCTTTTGAAGAGCAGGTATAGTAACACCGATTATTGTATCTGGTAAACCAAGACTAATGAAAGACAGATAGATTATGATTAAAAGAAGTGCTGTTACCAACGATTACCTTTCGGAACTGGAGTTTTTATCTTCTGAGTAAAATAACCCATGCAGAAACAAGACCTGTGAAATAAAGCAAATAGAAACAGATTGTTTTAATTGGGGATATTGCCCATTGTCCCGAAAAATCCCCCCCTGTTAATTGCTTTGATTTGTAGACTGTGAACAAATCAATGAACATGTAAACGACAGTTAACGTAAGTGACAAATGTGTTATTCTGAATGATATTTCCTGAAAAACATTGTTATTACTTATAAGAGAAATTGCAGCAATACTCAATACTGTAGTGAACTCAAGTGCATGCCCTCCTGCTACAAACCAGTACATTCTGTTTTCTTCGGGGATAAAGTTTTCAAGAATCTCGACATATTTTTCAATTTCATTTGGAAATGGCGACACCAAGTTATCATCGCTGTCCAACAAAGCGACATGGGGACTAATAGAGAATAGCAGAGAACGAAAAAAACCTTTTTTGTGGTTTTTATCCATTAATTGAATCGACATTCGTTTTCTGGGGATTCCTTGCATTATACCAGCCAGCATATGTCCAGTCTCGTGAACAAGGATCAAACCTGCAATAATTATCAGGCTTAGAATTATATTCATTTTTTTCAGGCCTCCCTCGAACAGTTTTTAGATTCTCTTCATTGTCTCCATGATATAAAGCCCTTAAAAGCTAAAAATATTAGCCTCCGGGAAGGCGCATTGAACAGAAAATGTGATTTTTTGGTTCCACACTCAAAAAATTCAGGCTTGAAAAATAGTTTCTGCTGAGTGATATAGAAAACCAGAACAATATGGAATGCTATTTAAACCAGGTCACAAATAATAATTAGTTTTTAAAGCAGTAGCCTCAGTTACAAAAAAGTAGTAATTCCCTTTACATAGCAATATGTTCTGTGAGCTTAATCAGGCCGATGGTGTACTTCTGTCCGCAGAAGGTAGAAAAAAAAAGATTGTTTAGATTTTCATGATCGAAACAGCCGAAGGGCTTATTTTGCATATCGAGAAACTTTTTTGACTGACAGAGCCCAAGGAGTTTGAATAAAACGAGGTTAAAAGAGGGGTAAAATCTGTTAAAAGGTAAAGTGGAGCGGCTGATCCCAGCCGCTTCACCACCCACAAGTGCACAGGCCCTTGTGTTAATTCCCTTCTGCAGGCGAAATCATGCCCTCAGAATACTTTCATAGTCAGCAACAGAACCATTGTCAACACAGCAGTCGATGATTTTCTTTCCGATACTGTCGAGGTCAGAGGCAGTATGGAATTTTTCAAGTTCCTTTTTAAAGAATCCATGCAGAATTTCTGCACCTCTGTCGTATCCTTCAATCCCGACTTCTGACTGCTCCTCTACACGCAGAAGTTCGTGCGGAATCAGGCTGCCTTCCACCTGCATTGACTTTAGTGTGTAACCAAGTAAAGGGCAACGAGCCTTGATCATCTGTTCTGGTCTGAACCTTGCCATACCTCTGCGTGCCAGATATTCACGGGAAACCCACTGAGGCATAAAGCTCACTTCCCACGCACCGACATGCTGGTTTGGAGTCAGGGAGTAACTTGTTTCCGGTGTTTCTACAATTTGTCTGAGAAGCAGGTTCGCATGATCAACAAACTTACCGGATGCAAACGGCCAGTAAGATCCCACACCTTCACTTGTCAAAGCTTCACTTTCGGTTATACTCGGGTTTGCATGACCACGCGGAGCAACAAGTCGCCATAACCATGCCAGAGCCGGTGGGAGCAGGTGCAGATAGCCCACGATACCATATGTGGGCATCTCTTTTGTGCATGGCGGGGTGCGGATCCCGAAATTACGAAGCTGTACTTCTACCATTCCATCCACCGCATCGGGCACTAATCTCCGCGGTAAAATGACGCGGGGGTTAGGACACGGAACTCCCGGTTTATCCATAATATGTTCCCAAATCAGAACATTTGAATCAGGTGCACCGTCAAGGTTAAGAAAAATAAGTGGTTCTTCCGTATGAATGGTTATCTTTTCAAGGTGAGGATCAGTGCCATAACGGGTTATGTGGTTTAGGCGCACAAACCAGGCCTGTTCAGCATCACAGGCAACGACGTGTTTGTTACCGCTCTGTGCTGAAGTATGACACATAGCCATATCATCTGTAACCGGATGCAGAGCGCATCCATGAGGAAGTGTCAGATACTCGGCCTCCCCGCTAACACAATTTTTTCCCAAAAGAAGCCGTCCGTCTTCTTCACGGTGAACATGCTCCAACATCTCACTCTTTCCACTACCGCTTGCTCCCTCATGCATGATCGTTGTAACATTGTCATACGGGGTAACGACCTGAACAGTAGCAGCATGCAGGGTAGTCCACTTCTCTGCTTCACCTATTGACAGTAAAACTCCGTAAACTCCCTTTTTGGCACTTGGACCGGGATAGAGGTTGTAGGAAAAGATCTCGTAGAGATCATCAAGACGATTATGAACCACAACCTGTTTACCGTCAAAATGAGTGTGACGGAAGGGTGGAGCAAGAAACAAAGTGGTATGAACCTTGAAATCGTGATCGAGTTTTGTGATATCCACAATCCCCTGCAAGTCGGCTAATCCGGCAACAAAGAATCCTGCATTGGCAGGAGCTACAAGCAAACCACCATAACCTTCATCATCAGCGAAAGCACCTACGGTGAAAGCTGTTACAATGAGATCCTGTTCTTTAAGCCATTCAAAAGTTTCCTCACGAAGACTGTTGAATTTTGTACCCTGTTTTTCTTCAAACCTGACTTTATCTGTAGGTTTATCATCGCCGATCAGCATACACTCAGGATCTCTCCGACGCATGTATTCCTCAAGGTAATTAACAGCAAATCCATTTTGGCACCTGTTAATCTTTACTTCATTGACAAATTTACCATCGACATCATAACCCACATCAAAGGTTTTATTCTGCGGGTTACCAAGAGCCACATCAAGCAATCCGGAACGATCCCCAATGTACTGATACGATTTTGCCATACGCAGAACGTCTTTAACATGCTCCGGAATAACCATTTTCTCCAGGACATCACACTCTGACATCACTGCTTCACTTGAAACTTCAGACATACACCTTCCTTTCATTGAGTTTATATTAAAACAGCTTACATATGATCTGACTTATCAGAAAAAAACAATACCAATACCGCACTTCCGTACTGTGGATCTACGGTAAAAAAAGAACGCTCCACAGGTCTGCAAAGTATATCTTCCAGCTGAAAATGCAAAATTTGCTTTGATATATTAAATAGTTCCGAGTACATATTCTGGATCATTGAACGGGACAATTGTTTTTTTGCCAGATTCATTTCCGCAGGGTGTGAAACCCCTTCAAGTGTCACAGTCACCGAATGGCTGTGGATATCAACGGAAACCTTCTCCGGACAGATACCCATTTGCTCTTTTACATATCTGATAACTTCTTCAGCGATTTTGCCATTTCTCTCGGAAGAATTTTTGTGCCCTTCAATCATTTTTTTCCTTTCGGTGCACTCTGGAGTGAAAAAGGACAAAAAAAAAGGCCGTCAGTGTGGAACAAATTATTCCTCACTAACGGCCCGCCTGAAAACAGGGCGTAACTTGTACGCCATCTTCTCCTACCTGCCTGAAATATTTTCGCCTAATAAAATAGGCATTTCTAAACAGAAAGTCAATAAAATTATTTCTTTCAACTATGAAATTAATCTCCTGAAGGCGCGAGTCACGGATTGCAGGTTGCCATCTGCACCACTATTTCGATATTTTTTCCCAAAGCCAGCTCTGTTTCTCGCCACTTTCCAACTACATTATAAATCACTGGTTTTAAACCGGGGAATTCGTTCAAGCGTAAAAACTATAATCCGCTCTCCGGTAACAGAACTAATGTCTGTGTGCAGTGAAACTACTTTTATTCCCAGCACATCCTTTATTATGGTCTCAAGCAGGAAACGTGCATTCTCGATCAGTTCCTGACGAACCTGCTTTATTAATTTTCTTCCGGTTGAGGGGTCATCGGCTTTAGCCAGTTGCCTTTCTGCAGGGGTTAACACACCGCGAAGGCGAACAAACACGTGTTCCTCTATAATAAAGGTTTTCGCTTCTTCAGGACCGCGTCCCTTATACTCTCGCTCAAACTTTACAATTGCCTGAGTTATCTGCGCTTCAGCTTCACCACGGGTGCAATTTACCATCTCTTCACTCCTTGAATATCTGCTGCAATTATTTTGCAGGCAGCATAAATACCACAGGCCACGAATTTAAATCTGTTCCAGTCTGTAATTACAACAACTTCTTTGCCCGGTAGAATCAAATTACATAATTTACTCTGTTGTTTGCAATGGCTTAAAAATGCACCCTGAATGGTCGTTTTAAAACAACCTGCGCAGTCTTACATATCTGTCAGCGCATGTTATTTTAGTCTGAATATCCAACTTCTTTACTGAGGCATATCATATCAGGGCCCGGCTCTCCAGCCCATTTATTTGGAAATGTTTGTATTCTTTTTGTGTCGAGCAAAAATTTTTTGAGAATATGAAGAGTTATTTGGGTGCGACGTAGTCGTTTTAGTAGTATCTGCGTGGCGTAAAGAGTCTTCGTACGACTCCCTGCGGTATCCGTTTCAAAGAAATTCAAAACATGCCTGGCGGCGTGTGCTACATTGATTTATTCAAACAAAATGGGTATTTGTGTTGCACAAAATACTTTTTGACCTGAAAGAGCAATGACAACCGAATCCCCCAACGGGTACCATCACCACCACACCCGTTCACTCGAGCGGGGCGTTAGCATCTGCATGAAAAACTGGTTTTCTGTAGATTTTAGCATCAAGCTCATAAACAGTGAATTCAATCTCCCCGGCATACTTATCCCATTTTTCTTTGCGTATTTCCACCGGGAAAAACCCACATTTTTCCAAAACTCTAATTGATCCCACATTCAACGAGACCGCTCCGGAGACAACCTTCTCAATGGTCTCATATTGGTTCAATCCCCAACTCAAAACGGCTTTTGCAGCCTCGGTCACTATACCCTGGTTCCAATATTTATCCGATAAGCAATAATGTAAATCTGCAGCCTTATCTTCTGATGATGCACAAAAATCAATTGTGCCAATCAACTTTTTGCATTGAGATAACCGAACAGCCCAGGTAAAATCATTTCCTGGTCGGGACTCCAGAAATCTCAGAAAACCAAATGTGTCGTTTAAGCTTTTATGTGTATCAAAGGTCACCCATTTGGAAACCTTTGGATTTGAAGCATATTCGTAAATGTCATTTGCATCATTATCGCAGACCTGGTCTAACAACAGGCGAGTAGTTTTAATTACCGGTGTTTTCATTTTAAGTTAATGCCTTGATAAGGATTGATGTAATAAATTCATATAACAGACTTATTAACAGGCTATACCTGAAATACACTTATCTCCTGAGCGTAATAAGCAGAGGAAAACCCGCAAGCTACCAGAGAGAGTAATACCTAATATCAGAACTCCGCTATTTTTAACTTTCCCACGGAACATTTCACCTGAACACCTCCATTTCTTTACTTATATCATTATAAAGTTCTGTAACCCAATCCTTGGTCCCAATTGGGATATCTCTGGTTTTTCTAAAGTCTATCGGTGAAATAATCACTTTTACATTACGTTTACCCAACTTGGCTACCAAATAAAACAACTCTTCAATTTTTTTATCACCCACCGGTATACAACCAATAGTAACTCGATCTCCGTGGATGAAAATATCATCTCCCAAATCGGTTCTCTTATCACGTTCAGCATTGAGTATGTCAGTTGCATTAGGGTAATTCAATTTAAACGATAGATAGAATCTGCTGTTTGGATTTAAATACTCAACGCCATAAATCCCTTCAGGAATTTGCCTGTCTCCTCGTCTAAGCTTTGGCCCCAAATCTCCACTGTATCCGGTAAACGGGTAAATCTTTTGTAAAATCCATTTTGAATCGGATTTTAACCAGCATTCTAAGATTTTCTCATCTTTTATCGCGATAAGTGTCAAACTGTCATAACCACCTATACTTGAAATACCCAACCGTTCAAGCACACTGTTTTCAATACTGTTTATAACCTCATTAACTGTTCTTCTATTCTGAACTCTGACCTCGCTTAGCACCCCAGGTTTTATAAGAACAATGGAAGGCATAACCAGAAATAATATTGCAGGGAGTATGATCTTTTTCATGGAAAATAAAACCAATCTTTTTAATCAGGTGAAAATCAACAAATTACATTTTGTATTCCGGAGTAAGATATATTCACCCGATACTTTTTATCATTATTAAACAGGGGTTTTCTTCATCCCACATTTCTGTCAATGTGATTAATTCTGTAAAACCAACGCTTTTATAAAACCTGTGTGTTGACTTGTACGGCTCATAATCAACAATATCACTTAAAGTTTTTACTACAACATAAATACATTTCTGTTTTTTGAAATATTTCTCCATCATATCATATAAGGATTTCCCAATTCCTTGATAGTGATATTTGTGATCTACAGCACATACATAAATTTCTCCAGTTCTATTGTAGTGAATTTTTCCAGAGAAAAACCCTATACAAACGCCTTTGTCAAACGCCGCATAAAAGGGATGTTCTTTTACTCCTTGAGCGTATTCTTTTACAGATTCAGGGCTGCCAAACCATTGGGGAAGATTAGATAAGAGTTGGACAGTGAGCTCTGATTTTTTTTGGGGATTTTCTATTGGTTGTATCGTAAAATTCATGATTAATTCCGACCTCATCATCTAACTTATAGAACAAAACACCTTCTAATGGTGCAAGTTATAAGTCCGTCTATTCGCTTCAACGGGGTGATTATTACTCAGGCAATTAAACTTACATAAAAATTTTCTCCATCTGTTTAACAGGGCGAACGGCAGTAAACTCCTAAAAAAACTATCGGGTACAAATCCGCCCCAATCACTGGCGAATGAGCGCTTTCGCCGGTCCTTTCCAGAAGCCAATTGTTCGAGTCCTTGAGTTTTGGCCCTTGCCCGGCGAAAGCGCGAATATTGGAGCCAGTGTGGGGCTCCCAAGACGTTCTTTGCCTACTTTCTTTGGCCTTGGAAAGAAAACAGGTCGGGGTTTGGGGCTGAAGGCCCCGATTGTTTTTTAAACAGCGTTTCTTAGCGCTGGACTCTTAAAAAAAGCAATGAAACTCAAACACTCTCTTATGCATATATAATTGACGGAGTTATAGTTTATTCAGGTCAAACTGAATGTTAACCGTATATTTTTTAACTACCAGCTGCAATGATTTTTTGCATCGTAATCGTTCGGCCGAATGCCTCATCCATCAATTCGCCCATTCTGACATATCCATTTCGTGCATAAAATTTTTCGGCGTAAAGACTTGATTGTAACTTCAACCTTGAAATGCCTTTGTCAAAAGCAATTGTCTCGATTCTTTGTAATAATGCAGTACCGACCATTTGCCTCTGCAATGATGGACTGACAAAAGTACTATAAATCCGATTTCCGTCACCCAAACTAATGGTACCAATGATCTTTTCATCAAAAACTGCAACAAGGCAAGAATTCATCAGAGCATACTCTTCCACCTGATCTGGGGTAAAATGATTAATAACAAAGTCAACCACATGTTGTGGATATTCTTTGCTATTAATTTCAAGTGTGCATCTTTTGACAAGATCGGATATTTCATATTTGTCGTTTGAATGATAATTTCTGATGGTAAACTTCATACTGCCCTTCTGCCAATCTGTGCTGTATCAAACAGCACGTCGTAATAGGTCATACCGAAGCGAACGCAACTGCGTTTTATACACCCACTAATTTGTCTGAATAATGTATTAGACCATTGGTACCAAAACATGGCACATACTTTTCATAATCATAATATATGATCGATTCCTTATTCTGTTCCGCTTCGACCAGGGTTACACCCTCTGGATTAATTACAGCGGTAGGTGCTGTTTGAAAATGTGTTGCAGAATTAACAGAAATAACTGTAAAAACATTCTCGATAGCCCGTGTCTGAAGGTGTGATTTTATAGTTGCGAATCTGTTTGGGCCAGGCTTATTACTCAGGTCACAAAAACTAACAATCGCAACATCTGCTTTTTCTTTATACAACTCACGAAAAAATTCTGGAAATCGCACTTCGAAACATATCCGGATTCCAATTTTCACCCCCTGATATTCGAATATTCCATTTGCGCCATTTCCCGGGGAATAATTATCTGAATCCCATCCCCATAGCGCTCTCTTGTCGTAATAGTTAATATTCCCGGAAGAAGAAATTATGGCGATCGAATTTTTCATTTGATCCCCATCTTTACGAATCAATCCAAGCAGAACGCAGATTTCATTCTCTTTGGCTATCTTTGTAATTTCCTTAAGAGTTTTACATTGTTGCTCAAAATCAATATCATCGATGGTGTCAATTTCAATGGGCGGATAGCCTGAAAGTGCGCATTCCTGAGTAATTAAGATTTGAGCATCATTTTGTTTTGCTGTGTATATTGCGTTTTTCACTTTCTCATGATTTTCTATTTTGTTTTTCCTAACCTGATACTGAAATAAAGCAAAACGCATATTATACCCTTTCTTAACACTGCTTTGAATATTACCTGTTTTTAGTTCCGCTTCCAAAGCAAGGAAAACAAGGGACGGATAATTCTAAGCCACCCCAAAATAGACTTCAGGACTACAGCCTTATCCAATACCTTGCGATATCGTGTTCAGTCCTCGGGTCAAAAATAGTGTTCTCAAGTTGCCCGCCATTTGCTTCAATAACCTTGATAGAGGCAAGGTTTTCTGGATATGCAGTTACCAAAGCCTCTGTTTCTCCAAGCTTCTTCAATTCATCAAGAGCTAAGGCAAGTGCCTGTTTACCATATCCTTTTCTGCGGTGGGAGGAGTGAATGAAAAAACCTATGTGACCACCGTTTATTCGAGTACTCTCGGAAAGATAATGGCGCACTCTGATCATACCGACAACTTTACTATATGTATCGAGCAACCAAAAAATTGTTTGAGGAATCCAATTAGGCTTCAGCTTTAACACATCTTTACCATCACAACAAGACTTGAGATAACTTTCTAATGAAACTTGTCCATTATTAAAGAGTGTGCCACTGAATCCATTTTCTCCTCCGCCAACATCGGTAAGTAACTCTCTCAGCCCATAAGGTGGATTTAGTGATGCTTCTTCCAGTTTCATATTTCCTTCCATAAACATGTCAAAATTGGCGATGGGGTTGCAGAATTTGCAATGTGTGTCAAACTTCTGCACGAAACTATCGATACATGGACATAAAATAACTCTTGGAACGTTTAACATTGCAGACTAAAATGACAAAAAAAGTTCAAAAAAATTGAACATTAAAACCTCAAAGGTGATTGAATGAAGACAGGTTACGACAAAAAAGAATGCAAGATATGTGTTGTTGACATTACAACATCAATCTATACGAGACGGTGGTTCGCTATGCATAAACAGTACAAAACAGGGGGAACTATATTCTCACATATTGAATCAATATCGCAATTTTTTGCTTGGTTTTGTAAGTAAACTCCCCTGAATTATCGGAGTTATTACTCCGGCAATTAAACTTGCATAAAAATTTTCTCCATCTATTTCACAGGGCGAACGGCAGTAAGCTCTTAAAAAAAACTATCGGGTACAAATCCGCCCCAATCACTGGCGAAAGCGCGAATATTGGAGCCAGTGTGGGGCTCCCAAGGCGTTCTTTGCCTACTTTCTTTGACCTTGGAAAGAAAGTAGGTCGGGGTTTGGGGCTGAAGGCCCCAATTGTTTTTGAAACAGCGCTTCTTAGCGCTGGACTCAAAAAAAAAGTAATGAAACTCAAACACTCTCTTATGCATATATAATTGCCGGAGTAATAATATAGATTTTTAGAGGTTACCTTAAGAAAGTGCCACATAGCCATCCCCCCTTACGCGGTTTACCCGAGCCGGTAATATTTGTCAAAGTATTTCTTTTATGTTTTACTCTACACACTTCACATAAGCCATAGTTTTACATATGAACTATCAATCTGAAGGGCTACAACATCGCTTTCCTTAGCGCCTGCAGCAGCCTGTCGAACTGTGCCCCCGTGATACTTCGGCTGCGCTCAGTATAAATTCCCGACCGCATTGATTGGGTAGCGGAAGATCCCGCTGAGGTACTCCGAAGAGGGAGCTGCAGCGAGGGAAATGCTTTTCCCATCCAGACAATTCTGATTAATTTTTCTGCATTGTACAGAATAAGATTAGAAGAGATATTTGTAGAAGGTACAGAAGACAGTCTAACAAACTAAGTATTCACCTATACAGGCTTCTTTGCGGGGTTTCTGAATCATTTCTAAGAGGAAAATATATGATTTAAAATCTCACACATCCCTACTATATCGCAAACTCCCGCTCATTAGTAAAAACCACTGTTACCCAATGATCCCCTTCGTATTTATCGGTAATTCTTGCAATAATCTCTTTACGAATACGGTCCTGTTCCCGAATGGATAAATCCAGATTATCTTTCCCGACAATAAAATCAACTTCCAGCCACAGATTCTGACGAGGCTTGGTTACTCTGGTAAATGATTCCTGAAAACGCCATGCGTGCTGAATGTCTTTTATCACCCTATCCACATACGCACTGCTTTCGTCCGTTGGACGCATTTCAAGAAGTGACCGTAATGCTTTTCTGATTTCATTAATAGGCCATTCAAGAAAGTAAATGCCCAAAACAATCATCATCACCGGGTCAATGTAGGACTGATAAGGAGCCAATGCAGGCACAAAGGTAAACCCATAGGCAATAAGGAAACCTAAAAGAACCCCAAAAGAAACAATTGAATCCAGATACCACTCTGATGCTTCTGTTCGTATAAGGTTTGATCCTAATTTTTTATTGGTTCCGATCAGAATTCTGTACATGATTAAACAATAAAAAAAGGCAAATACTGCATATAGGAGCCCCGCTCCCACGTCAATCTCACGACCACCCTGGAAAATCGCTACAATAGCTGCAATCAATGAACCTATGAGAAGGGCTATCAGGGCCACATACTTACTCAGTACAACCAACGGTTCAATCGTATCCTTCCCAAAAGGAAACCGCCTCCAATCAGATTTTTTCATATACCGAAAGGCAAAAAGAGTTAAAAAAGATAAAAGAACACTGATAGCGGAAAAGAGCCCATCGAATATGATAACCTGAGAGCGCAAGGTAACCCCCAAAAAAAACGATATCAGCGCAAAAGACAGGGCTCCATAGGTGGATGCTTTTAAATAATTCTCTTCTTTTTTGCTTTTTGTAACCTGTTTGTCCTCATTTATCTCCATAGGCCCGTCTCCATCGACCCAAAATTGTCCTTTTTACCCTTTTTAACCAGATAAGAAACTAACCGCATAATAAGATATCTCACACAATATGCCAATATGGACCCAAAGAGTGTGTCCGGGCTAACGAGCGGTCCCCGAGACCCCGAAACGTCTGATTATGAAAAGTAACAGATAGCAGGCTGTTCCTTTTGAATAACAGTATATTTCTACTTTCAATTATCATTAAACACACCATGCCGCTTTGTTTTCGTTACAGCACTGAAATCCAAACGATCAGAATAGTGAATTTAAGGTTGACCCTAAGCGGTTTAGATTATATTTTAAACCTAAAACTGATAATCATTATCAGTAACTATGGGAGTTGTTTAATTAATAGATTTCCATTTTCCGGGACTACTGCAGTATTTTAATCCCACACCTAAACAGGATCTGTGCAGGAATGAGAAAAATCAGCAACACACTATCACTATCGCTATTTATAGTTACTGTTTTCTCCATGGTAACAGCTACAACCACATTCCCGTTTTTTCACACCGATTGCGGAATATTCGATATTCCTCAACCCTCGGTTCATGACCACACAGAACACACCTGCGAACATTTTGACCATTCTCATGAAACCGACCATGAGCAAGACCATGAAGTCGAAACCGCTCATATCTGCTCAGCATGTAAATGGCAAAGCAAACACAGATTGGCCGAAACCAGCTGCTTATATGATATCAACATCTCTTCTCCTGAGTTTAAAATCTCAACTGAATGCCAGATTCATCTCACATACAATTTTTATTACTCCCTATCCCCCCGCGCTCCGCCTTTATACGTCTGAATGCTTCTGCAGTACACAATAATAACATGCCGGTTTTTTAATTAGGCAGTATACATCTATTCAAACGTATAATTTTGGAGCAAAAATATGAAAACCAAACGTTTTATAAACGCAGCACTCTGTTTATCTGCAGTACTTTTAATTTTAAATCCATCGACAGCCAAAGCCGGTGCAGGGCTTTCAGGCTCCCCTCTCAATATCGGAGCGGGTATCGATATGTTCATGGGAATTCCTGTAAACGACAGACATTTTTCCGGCAGATACGACACAGAATTCGAGCTTCGCGCCATTGAGCTCAATATCGGTGCTCCGGTTGATCCATTCTTTGATGCACTGGTTACCATAAGCTACCATGAAGAGGAAATTGAACTTGAAGAGGGATGGGTATCCGCCACATTACCCCTCAACCTCAAACTTCAGGTAGGACGCGAGTTTATCCCTTTTGGATATCTCAACCGCATACACGAACACGATTTCCCCCAGGCCGATCAGCCCTATGTTATTGAGGGTCTTACTACTGATCACGGGTTTATCGGAGACGGTGGACATATTGAGATCATGGCTCCATTCTTTAATCCGACGTTAAGCCTTATACTTGGGGCCTATCAGAACATCGGTCACAGCGTAGGGCGCAGAATAAAGGGTACACCGGTTTTGGCCAGACTTCAATCCTATGCTCAGTCGCCAAGCGGGAAGCATGAGTTTCTTTATGGCGCCTCATACCTTACAAGTTTTGGCGAAAGAAACCGTCTGGAAGGAAGAAACAGCGATCGCAGAGCCCTGGGTCATTCAAATCAGGTGGCCGGACTCGATTTTAAATACAAATTCTCTCCCGGTGGACAGACCTACAGAGGCCTCACAGTTGGTGCCGAATACCTTTATGTAGATTACGAACCTAACCAAGCGCATAACATTTATAATCCTGATTCAGCTGCCTATGTTCAGGATTTCGATCCCGGAACAGATCAGGGTTTTTATCTTTTCACACACTGGAATTTCAACCGGTTCTGGGGAGCAGGCTACAGATTCGACTACACAGATGTTCTTTTCGGAAGCCAGGTAGAAAATGAGAAACTTACCGCTCACTCGGTATATGGAGAGTGGAGAGCAACAGAGTTTTCCAGAATCAGATTACAGTACCAGCACCTTATCGATCCAAGAGAGGATGCGCCTGAGAATCTGCTCATGCTTCAGGGAACATTTTTCATCGGCTGGCATCCGCCACACAGATTCTAAGGCTCAATGCTCAGCTCAAAAACGAAGTAAAATATTATCATATACAAAGGAGAAAAACCATGAGAAAACAAACCATAAAAACAGCAGTATTACTGCTTTGTCTTGTTGTATCAGCTGCGTTTGCAACAGTACGGGTGACTACCACCACAACAGATCTGGCTTCACTTGTGGAGATGATTGGGGGAGACCTTGTTGATGTAACCTCCCTTTCACGCCCACTGCAGGATGCGCACTATCTCGATGCGACACCCGGAATGATCATGCGGATTTCAAGAAGCGACCTTTTTGTTGAAAACGGTTTTGAGCTTGAAGTGGGCTGGGTTCCGGAAGTCCTGCGGGAAACCCGTAACCGCAGAGTACGACCCGGCGGTGAAGGTTATGTCAATGCTTCTGAAGGGATTCAGGCAATACAGATTCCCTCCAGCGCAAGCCGCGCACAGGGTGATGTTCACCCATCAGGAAACCCTCACTACACCCTTGAACCGGTAAGAGCTCAGCAGGCTGCACGTAACATTGCAAACGGGCTCATTCGTGTGGACGGAGCCAACAGGGAGACCTACCAGAATAATCTTGAAAGCTTCATAGAGCAGAGCAACGAGGTTGTGGAAAAATGGGTTGAGAAGTTTAAGCCCTATGAGGGAACAGCTGTTCTTATCTACCACAAACATTTCGATTACCTGCTCAAAAAACTTGGTCTAAACATAGCAGATGCAATAGAGCCGCTTCCCGGTCTCGCACCTTCTGCAGGACACGTTGCCAGACTTCTCTCAACCTATGATTCAGAAAGTGTACGGGTTGTTATAATGGAACCCTGGCACGATCAGCGCGTGGGCAGACAGGTCGCGCAGGGAATCGGAGTTGACCTTGTGGTTGGCTGTCCGACAGTAGGTTCATGTGATGGTGCAGATTGTATATTAACTCTCTTTGAGACCAATGCAAGAAAAATATACGAAGCAATCACAGGGGGAAATTGAGTTTGAACCAGCTTGAGTTCAGGAATGTCTGCCTTGGTTATGGCGGCCGTGAGATTTTAAAAGATGTGAACATCACAGTGGAGAAGGGTGATTTTTTCGGACTTGTCGGACCAAACGGTTCCGGCAAGTCGACACTTATTAAATCGATGCTGGGGCTTGTTAAGCCACGAAGCGGCTCGATAAAATGGGTGCCATCAGTACCCAGAAGAGGATACGTCCCTCAGCGGGAGCAGGTTGATCCAATTTGGCCCATGCGGGTTCAGGATCTTCTAAGGGCCACCATTCATGCGCTTGGGTTTGCTTTCCGCTACAGAAGAGAGCACGCAAAGGTCACTCAGGTAATGGGGTTGATAGGAATCGATCACCTTGCCAACCAGACCCTCGATACACTTTCCGGTGGTGAAATGCAGCGGGTCCTGCTTGCCAGAGCCCTCATTGTAGACCCGCAGATACTGCTTCTCGATGAACCCACGGCGGCAATGGACCTTGTGGCATCACAGAAATTTCTATCCCTGATTACACACCTGCACGAAACACACAACATTACAGTAGTCATAGTAACCCACGACCTTCCATCACTGATTGACAGGGCACACAGGCTTGCCATCATTCAGCACGGTCAGCTTCACAGCGGCACTTCAGAAGAAATTCTTACATCTGAGAATCTGACCCGCATCTACCGTGAGCCTCTTAAGGTAAGTAAAGTTGAAGGACGCACCGTTATCTATCCGGTTTCAGAAAGCGAAGGGGGGGGAATGTGTTCTCAGCATTAACCGAAATGTACTCATATCCATTTATGCAGCATGCCCTGATTGTGGGGATATTCGGAGGCGCACTTCTGGCCTTTCTTGGCATTTTCGTTCATCTGCAAAGAATAGTTTTTCTTGGTGCGGCACTGCCCCAGATTGTTGCCACCGGAATCGCAACCGCAATTTTTCTCTCTCTTCCACCTCTGCTGGGAGCTGCTGCCGGGGGGATATTTGGCATACTGATTCTTTCACTTGTAGGGAAAAACAATCATCTGCCCGCAGATGGATGGATCGGGCTTGCCTTTGCAGCAGGAAGCTCTGTTGCCATTGTACTGATAGCACTCTCCCCTGCTCCCGATGGCCATGTACTTCGTTTTTTTACTGGTGATATTCTCGGGACTTCAAGAAGCGATGCCATGTATGCAGTAATTGGCGCTGTTGTTATAGGGATTATCTTCCGTCTGTTCTGGAACAAAATAGTCATAACCGGTTTTGACCCTGTTATGTCCGCAACGCTTGGTATGAAAGTTCACCTCTGGAATGCGGTTATGTTTCTTTCCCTGGGATTTGGGCTTGCCATAGTCATGAACACTGCAGGCGGAATGCTTGCGTTCAGTATGCTTGTGGGCCCACCGGCCGCAGCACTGATTTTATTCCGCAGCTTCCCGCTGATCATTGTAACGGCGGTTCTTTCAGGAGCCCTTGCATCATTTGCAGGTCTTACCACCTCATTTTTACTCGATCTGCCAGGTGGACCGACCATGGCTACCGCTGCTTTACTTCCAATAGCCGTTGCATGGCCTGTACATTTGATAGTTTATGAAGTTAAGAGAAGGAAGAAGGGTGGGAAGTGATCAGGTCGAAGTTTTATTTGAAGAATTGACGGTTCATCCCTGTGCATATGGGGAACATGGTTTTTCCGGATCGCATTGTATACCCACGGCTGGTTCATCCCCATGCATATGGGGAACATTTCCTTCTAACATCCCATAATTGCTCTCTTATCGGTTCATCCCCATGCATATGGGGAACATTACGTTACGGGACTGATAACCACGGAGCGAATCGGTTCATCCCCATGCATATGGGGAACATAACTCGACAGCTAATTACGTGGGTATTTGTTACGGTTCATCCCCATGCATATGGGGAACATTTCTGCCGGTGTGTAGTATTCGGCCGTAATTTCGGTTCATCCCCATGCATATGGGGAACATTGAAATAAAAAACAAGTTGGAAGAATATGCGAAGGTTCATCCCCATGCATATGGGGAAAATGAAATACCAGACGGGTTGGTGGGGAAGCATTGCGGTTCATCCCCATGCATATGGGGAACATTTGCTCTCTGTGCTCTCTGTGCTCTCTATGGGCGGTTCATCCCCATGCATATGGGGAACATCTTATCGGGTCAATCCGTTCGCTCTTTACAGTCGGTTCATCCCCATGCATATGGGGAACATCGGAACGTTCCCTCTATTGATGATTGAAATTGCGGTTCATCCCCATGCATATGGGGAACATATTTCTACGACCTGCTCAAAATATGAATAATTCGGTTCATCCCCATGCATATGGGGAACATTACATTCAACACCATATCAACCTCCCTGTCGGCGGTTCATCCCCATGCATATGGGGAACATACACCTAATGAGATGGATGCTATACGAAATAACGGTTCATCCCCATGCATATGGGGAACATCTCAGAGCTAACCTTTTGTTGGTAAAAACAGGCGGTTCATCCCCATGCATATGGGGAACATATCCTCCTCAGTCGGCTCTGATTTCCCGTATACGGTTCATCCCCATGCATATGGGGAACATAGACCATACCCCTCTGTTATCACGGACTACAGCGGTTCATCCCCATGCATATGGGGGAACATGGTCTGATGGTCGGAACGGATTGGGGCAAGAAGGTTCATCCCCATGCATATGGGGAACATTCTTACCACCCAATGACTCATTTCTTTTTAACCGGTTCATCCCCATGCATATGGGGAACATCCGTACAAGGGTGGAAGCTAAAGAAGAGAAAGCGGTTCATCCCCATGCATATGGGGAACATTGCTCCAAGATCAATCCCGATTGCGTTGGCAGCGGTTCATCCCCATGCATATGGGGAACATTTATGATTCTGATACTGTTTCGTCACTGTAAACGGTTCATCCCCATGCATATGGGGAACATTTTGCCCAGCCCATGAGCCTCAAGCGCCATCTCGGTTCATCCCCATGCATATGGGGAACATCCCCGCCGACATTACACCCAATCCAACGATTTCGGTTCATCCCCATGCATATGGGGAACATAAGAATGTGTGATCTGTCAGGCACGTGCCTGACGGTTCATCCCCATGCATATGGGGAACATATTTGTCATTTTAACAAAACAAAATTCATAAACGGTTCATCCCCATGCATATGGGGAACATACCACCCTGCAAAACTGAGGAGGTGGGATGCGGTTCATCCCCATGCATATGGGGAACATGGTTCCGCAAATCATTTTTTCTAACTGGCCGTCGGTTCATCCCCATGCATATGGGGAACATTATTCGGGCAATATTTTTTGCCATCATGCCGTCGGTTCATCCCCATGCATATGGGGAACATAAGCTCAATTCCGACAGCTTTGCGGTTTAGGTCGGTTCATCCCCATGCATATGGGGAACATAATTAAATGTACGGCTAACAGATGACCAGTTGCGGTTCATCCCCATGCATATGGGGAACATGGCAAAGGTTTGCACTGCTGAAGGGAAGCGATCGGTTCATCCCCATGCATATGGGGGAACATACCCTTGCTGTGGGCGGTCTTGCTGCTGCTTACGGTTCATCCCCATGCATATGGGGAACATTGTTGCGGTTAAGAGAAGACTACAAAAACAGGCGGTTCATCCCCATGCATATGGGGAACATAGAACGCAATTTAAAAGAGGCTGTGAGAGATGCGGTTCATCCCCATGCATATGGGGAACATTCAACGGTAAACTCAACAGGATCTTTTGTGCCCGGTTCATCCCCATGCATATGGGGAACATCTCCTTTGCATCTGCGGCATACTCTATATATTCGGTTCATCCCCATGCATATGGGGAACATCTGATAAAATTCATCTCTTGCCTCTTTTGTGACGGTTCATCCCCATGCATATGGGGAACATCGGCCAGTACGTTTTCAGTTGATTCCTGAGAGCGGTTCATCCCCATGCATATGGGGAACATAAGCTGTTTTCCTATCTCGGGTAATTTATCAGCGGTTCATCCCCATGCATATGGGGAACATTCGGTTTTTTGCGCTCCCGCTCATCAACTCGCGGTTCATCCCCATGCATATGGGGAACATCACTTTAGCTTTTGGAATAGAGTCCGGTGCGCCGGTTCATCCCCATGCATATGGGGAACATATTACCGAGTTCAACCGTGATAGACTTGAAACCGGTTCATCCCCATGCATATGGGGAACATAAAGAAAGGGGTGAGGTGATGGAGGAAGAAATCGGTTCATCCCCATGCATATGGGGAACATTAAACACACCTCTACCAAAGCCCCTCGCATAGCGGTTCATCCCCATGCATATGGGGAACATCCGATAAAATCATTACCCAAGGTAAGGCAATACGGTTCATCCCCATGCATATGGGGAACATAATTCCGGCAAAGGCTGGTTTGTTTCTGTATTCGGTTCATCCCCATGCATAT